>CAYSND010000009.1:16506-24127 GCA_964432305.1 uncultured Muribaculaceae bacterium
ACCTCTCATTCAAAAAAATAGTGGATAAGGAATTAATTTCTAATAAGTACTACACCATTAAAATAGAGTTAAAACAGGAGAATGCACTTATTGGATTTACTCTTTCTGATGTCACCATTACCTCCTCTACCCTTGAGCTAAGCTCTATTAATGATAATTTTAAGATTATAGAAACCTCTACAGGCTACTTGTCCTTCACAAAGCTTAAAGGGGCCAAAAGAAGTGTTACTGTCTATAGCGCAACAGGTAGTTGGACTGCTATCATCCCGGCTGAACTCGCAGATAAGTTCTCCATCGAGAATCAAAGAAGCAAGGATTTGATAACAAATGGCTCAATAACCGGCCTCTCAAAAGATGAGTTAATTATAACCTCCCTTACTGACAATACCGGTTCTAAAAACTTGACCGGGAAAATCGAAATTAGGTCTGAAGAGGCTAATAGTTTTATCGATATCAACCAATCCAATGGTACCACCCAGACGATTACTATCCATATAGGTTACTCCTATAGTTCCTCATCAAACATCCCTCTTATGCTATCAGGATCTAATATTAATATACAGAAGCCATCCGGGGGTAATATATACAACTCCCCTGTTGAAGAGATGTACTATAAGCAGATAGAGGTATCGGATACAGGAAAATATATAATAACAGGAGAGGTAACTTATCTCTCATCAGCTTATGCAAGAAGAGTGGTTTTCGATAACTGTCAATCATTAAACTCAGTCCATTTTAACTACCCCTACTCTTATGAGAGGTATCAAGCAACTTCCTTTGATTTCTCTTCTGCTCCTAACATTAAAGAGATCTCTATTTATAAAGCATCTATTCTTAAAACTATAAACCTTACCGGGTGTAGTAACCTCTCTACACTTCATCTTATAGGGTGTAACTCCACCCTCCCTCTTGCAAATATTAATTTTACAGACTGTAGCTCAATAGAATCACTCTATTTGGATTATCTACCTAATCTATCAGCACTTAATCTTAATAATAAGACAAAATTAAAACGGATAGATTTGACGATGTCGAATTTCCCTAAGTTAACAACTATTTCACTTGAAAATTGCACCTCTTTATATAGGTGTCTATTCACTTCTTCCTCATCGACACCCATTGAACTAACTTCCATAAATCTTTCAGGGTGTACTGCACTTGAAGATTTTAATTTCTGGGCACAATGGAAGCAGACAGGTTCTTATGTTGAAAAGTTTACTACACTTAATTTAACTAACTGCAATAACCTTAAAAAATTCACATTATGTAATACAAGTGCCATAACATCTGTTAATCTAAGTAGCTTTTTAACAACTATTAAAGAAGTCGTGTTCTCATGTAACAGAGCTCTTACAAAAATTGATATTTCAAATGCACCAAAATTAAAGAATGTAAGTATTTATGATGACAGTGTATTAGAAGAGATAGACTTAAGGAATTGCACTTCACTTGTAGATTACAATTGTGGTAACATCTCGTCTCTTTTAAGACACTACCTAACCGGATGCACAGCACTTGAAAAATTAGAAATAACATCAAGTCCAAAACTTGTAATTTTGAATATAACTAACTGCTCTGCCCTAAAAAAGATTAATGTCAACAACACACTTATCAATATCCTTAACATATCAACCTCTCCTCTGCTTGATACCCTAAAATTAGGATTTTGTAATAATCTTGCCGCTTTAGATTTTAGTGGACTGAATAACTTAAAGTATCTCTCCCTTAACAACTGTAGTGAGATACCTACTCTCGATCTTAGAGCATCAACGAACTTAAATAATGTTAATATAGTCCAATGTACTAAACTTAGCTCCCTAAATGCACAGGGTCTTAATAACCTCAGAAATCTCTCTATTACTTTTTGTAGTAACATTAAGGATCTCGACCTTTCAGACGTATCGTCACTCCCTTCACTTACCCTTTCAAAAATAATTAATCCTACTACCTTAAACATGACAGGAATGACAGGGTTAAAGAAGCTTTCTGTTAATGATTGTAATTTCCCTTATGCTTCATTAGGTTCTCTCGTCCATGGACTAACTTCGCTTGACTCTCTGGCAGTTAAAAACTTCTCCCCGGCTACTGATGTTTTAACCATCTCTGACCACTCTACTATTAAAAGTATTCATATAGAGAGTTCCACCATTTCGAAGCTTCAAACCACGAATCTTCCATCCCTTAGCTCTGTCTCCATGGTATCAAATAATAGTCTTACCACTTTCGAAAACACCAATTCTCCTCTCAAGAGCTTAAATCTTTTGAGGAATCAATATTTCAAACTTGGTCTGATTAATTTAAATGCTGCTGCCACACTTGAGTCTTTAACCTCCTCGAGCAACTATGTTTTCTCATCTGAGGCATATTCCCTCTCTCTTTCCAATTATACTAAACTTCATACGCTGATAATAAGATCAGATAATCAATACTACTCTGAGAAGATGCAGAGCCTCGATCTCTCAGAGTGCACATCCCTAAAAACACTTAGTGTTTATAACAGTCACTCATTAACTGCTTTGAATATTACCAACTGTAGCTCTCTTAGAAAAGTGGATTTAACCTACACTGCATTATCCGATGCAATACTTAATACTACTTTTACTAATCTTCCATCCATCCCCGAATCAGAAGCAGGATATGCACTTATCTCTACCTATAATGCAACTGGAGATGCTACCTGCAACAAATCTATCGCAAGATTAAAGAATTGGACATTTGTTAATACTATTAATTAAAACCATCTTCGTCATGAGAAAAATAAATTATATATATCTGTTTATAATTATCCCTCTCTTCTTTATGGGATGCGACAGAAATGTTATTGACCTCAACAAGAATAGTTTCCCACTTGAGATAACAACTCATTCGTCATCTTATTCTGTTGGTACAAAGTCAGAAGTAGTCTTGGGCGTTGATGATATTTATGCATACCCGTTTGCTTTAACTTCTGACGTGGAACTAATTGGTTCCCCTATCTACCCCTCCGTAAAAAACTCTCAGGAGAACAAATACCTCTATTATATGCCTGAGAAGAGTCAGGAGGTAATTTTTTCAAATGTAATTAGTGATGAAAATAGTTATACTGTAACTACTCAGCCATCGAGTTCCCCCATAATATCCTTCTCTCTTGCCAAAAATGGAAGAGGGAGCGACCAGGATTTGGTAATAGGTTCCTTACGTAAAGCCTCTATATCTACTGAGGACCCTGAGAAAGTTTACCCTACTGCTCTTAAAAGAAAAGTCGCTGCTTTAACCTTTTCGCTTAAAGCAAAGAAAAAAGATGGTTCGTTTATCTCTAACCTATCAGAATACTTTAATAAAATAGAGGTTTCAATCCCGACATATAGCACTTTCTCTATTTCAACAATGGATGATGCTGAAATAGGCTCCTACTCAGGTTCTATTACTAACTTATGGAGCCATGAAACTATACCTTCGTCTGATAGTATAATTGTTTGTACCCAAAGATTTATTTTCCCCTCTATAGGGAGTGATAATCCAAAAATCACTGTTAAGGTTACCACGAAAACAGGATTTATTATCCCTCTTGAGGCAACTATGAATCAAGTTGTAGAACAGAACAAACATTATAAACTCTCTTTGATTATAAAACAGAAGAGTAGCGAGTTTGGATTTGAGGTGGCTGATATGCAAGAAGAAGAGATAGATTTTGGATTTAATTGGGGAGATAAGATGTTTCTAAATATCACCCCATCGTTCAAGATGAATGTGGAGACTAAAGGGGGATTTGCTCTTGGGACTAACTCTCTCTACTGCTATTCTTATAGTGGCAATAAATTAAATTCAGGATTCCCTGCTAAAGAGAGTCTTAAATTAGGGAAAGATTATCAATACTCCCTCCCTAAATCTAACCAAAGTTTAATCTTCTCAAATGTAAACTTTAATAAAACCGAAGGGGAGTATTATGTTCCTTATGTAAATAGCGATACAGGTGAGTGCTCCTTGGTAATAAACTCAAGTGGGTATGCATCTGAAGGTCTTGTACTTGGATTACTTAATAATGTAACTGTTGATGACAACGGGTTAACAAGAAGTATCTCGCTTGAACACTACACCTCCAAGGTACGCATTCTACTCGATATTAAGGAGGGACTTATAGACTTGGCTCCTTCTGTAAGAAGATTTTGGTTAAAATTCGGCCCTTTTTGGTCTTATATGAATATTAATTTAAATAATGGCAATATTTCATTCGCTTTCCCCTCTGTAACTCCAAATAGTGTGGCTCAAACCCCTTCCATAATTCCAAGTAATATTAAAACTGTATCATATAATGGAAAGAACTATTATGAGTTACTTGACAACGCACATGTCTTAATAAACAATCAATATTCACAAAATTATGGTATCTATTTGGACATACAGTTTACTAATGGAAAGACAAATACCATCTATTTCTACCATACTGAAGCGCTGAAGAAAGGGGTTGAACATACTATTGTACTCTCTGTAAGCTCTTCTGTTTTCGAACTTTAATAATGAATATACTCTGCTACGATAAATTAAGACTTACAAACCTCATATCGCTCTTCTTTATAGCGACTACTATTTTTACCTTTATAGTCCTCTCCTCACGTGAGGGACCATTAAAGGGTGGAGATAGGAGAGCTGAACCTGATGACAGTGAATGGATCTCCATTAATAGTTTCCTTTCCAATGAGATGTCCGATCTTAAAGAGACTGTTTCACTTGACCGCCATATCGAAAAATTCCTCTCCCAATGGAATATTAAGGGGGCAGGGCTTGCCATTATGAAGAATGGAAAGTTAGTTTATAGCAAAGGGTACGGGTGGGCAGATAAAGAGAATAAAATAGAGATGGATGCAAAAAACATCTTTAGAATAGCTTCCCTGTCGAAACTTATTACTGCATCTGCTGTTATGAAATTGTCAGAAGATTCGCTCTTAAAACTTTCAGATAAGGTCTTCGGAGAAGGGGGGATATTGAATTGCGACCCTTTCAGGGAGATTAAAGACCCAAGAATGAAAAACATAACTGTGGAGCACCTTCTCAGACACCAAGGGGGATTTACTCTACACAGAGGGGATCCACTCTTTACCACACGCGAAATTATGCTTTGGGAGAAATTGGATTCTGTCCCTGATATGGATAGGGTTATTCAATATCTATTAAAACAGAGATTGGGATTTGCTCCTGGAAGTGGCTTTAGGTACTCCAATGCAGGGTACCTGATTCTTTCAAGGGTAATCGAAGAGGTGAGCGGTCTTAGTTACGAGAAATATTGTCAAGCTAAAATACTTCACCCCAGCGGTTGTTACGATTTTCATCTTGCAAAAAATCTTTATGAAGAGAGGTATCCAAACGAAGTGAGGTACTATGAATCACACGACGCAGAACCTATCCCGGCTTATAATAATTCCGGAAGAATGCTCCCTCGAAGTTATGGAGGGAACAATATTGCAGGACTTTACGGGGCAGGGGGATGGGTAGCCTCCCCTGCGGAGGTTGCACTCTTTGTTTCAGCTATAGATGGTCGCGAAGGGGGGAGAAAAATTCTATCAGATGAGTCAATAAGAACAATGATCTGCTGCGATGGGGGAAAACATGCTATCGGATGGGCTCGCGCCTCTCAAGGGAGCGATTGGGTTAGAACAGGGACATTAGCAGGGAGTAGCGCGTTGGTCAAAGTTATGCAAAATGGTTATACCTGGATTTTTATTACCAATACAAGCTCATGGAAAGGGTCACGCTTTACCAAGTATATCGAAGGGATGTTAAAAAAAGCCTCGTCAGGTATAGAGTGGCCCCAAGAGAGGGATCTTTTCGTTCAGATAGAGAGAGCTACTGAGATCAATAATTCCAAAAAAGAGAATCGAGGGAATTAGAGTATGGAGAGGGGTAAAAGAAATAGGACGCTCACCCTCTCTAAGGAGGAGAGAATAGTATATGAAGGGAAGATTTTAAGACCTGAAGGTCAAAATTTAGCACTTGAGGAGATAATTGATAAAACTCTCTGCTGTAACCTTTTCAAAATCCTTGACACTCTTCCCAAAGAGTTTGCAGACTTAATCATTATTGATCCCCCTTATAATCTCGATAAAGATTTTAATGGTTTCCGATTTCGTGCTTCCGACCACTCCGAGTACCTAGAATATCTACGCTCTTGGTTTCCTAAAGTGGTATCGTGGTTAAAACCGAATGGCTCTCTCTATCTCTGCGGCGATTGGAGGTGCACAAGTTTACTTCAGCAGGTCATGGAGGAGAATTTAACGGTATTGAACCGTATTACCTGGCAGAGGGAGAAAGGGAGAGGGGCTAAATCTAATTGGAAAAACGGGATGGAAGATATTTGGTTTGGGGTGCGGAATAAAAATGATTACTACTTCGATGTGGAAGCCGTAATGCAGAAACGAAAAGTGCTCGCCCCATATAGAAGAGACGGAGAGGCAAAAGGGTGGGAGGAGACCCCGTCTGGCAAATTTAGACTTACATACCCCTCAAATTTCTGGGATGATATAACCATCCCTTTCTGGTCTATGCCTGAAAACACAGATCACCCTACACAGAAACCCGAAAAACTAATAGCAAAACTTATTCTCGCCTCATCTCCTAAGGGTGGAGTGGTTCTCGACCCGTTTCTTGGCTCAGGAACTACCTCTGTGGTAGCCAAAAAGCTTGGTCGCCATTATATCGGCATAGAGATGAATCCCGAATACTCACTTTGGGCTGAAAAAAGATTGGACCTCGCCACCACCTCCCCAAAAATCCAAGGGTATGAAGAAGGGCTCTTTTGGGAAAGAAATAGTGGTAAATAAGCGAAGAGAGGAAAATTATTTGCCTATTTTATTTTATTTTCTAACTTTGTACCAAAATGGTACACAAAGTAATATTTAAAGATATGGAGATAATTAAAGTTACATCAAGAGAGTTTAGAGATAATCAAAAATCGTTTTTTGAATTGGCAGAGAGCGGTAAGAGGATAATTATTACAAGAGGTAAAAAAACAGCTTTTACCATTACCCCTATTGAAGATAAAGATCTCTACTTTACACCTGAAATGCTTGAAACTATCGACCGCTCTTTGCAAGAGGTGGCAGAGGGGAAGGTAGTAGTTTTGACGGAAGAACTTAAACATGAATTATTTGGAAATTTATGAAATATTCTGTCATCCTAACAGAAACTGCTGTGGAGCAAATTAAAAAAATCCGTAAGAGTGGGGAAAAAGGGGTGCTAACAAGAATCCTTTTAATAATTAATGAGTTAGAGGAACATCCCTACTCTGGTATAGGCAAACCAAAACCCCTTTCAAAAGAGAGGGCCGGAGAGTGGTCAAGAAGAGTTACGCATAAACACCGGCTTGTCTATCGGGTAGAAGAAGAGAGACTCATCGTACTCATCTTAGCGACACTTGGTCATTACGATGATAAATAGTAGTAACTACTCTTTTATACAGCGGACTAAAAGACCACAACTATTGTAAGTCGTCCATAAAGTACAGTTTGTACCATAGATAAAAATAGCCTTAAAACCAAAAGCAGCCGAAGTTTTGGCCGATCATATAAAGAAGTTATGAAAGAAACAAGAGAAAGATATGCTTTAAAAACTGAACCAGTAAATATCGTTAAAGAATTTGAGTCTGTTT
>CAYSND010000010.1:0-3046 GCA_964432305.1 uncultured Muribaculaceae bacterium
AGGTAAAAGACCTTAATATAATTATCCTGAGACTCTATGTAGTAGAGATTATCCAAACGGACAGAGAGTCTAAGATTACCGCTATTATCTGACAAATGCACCATCTCCATCTCCTTAGGTGCGCTATCGTCATCAGAGACCACCTGAGAGTAGTCTTGAATTCTTAAAGTATTTCTTCTATAGTTCATACCACAGTAGAGAGCTGATATGGAGTAGGGAACTAATAGAATAATCGAGACATATAAAAGGACTTTTGGGAAGATAATGGAGAAATATGGAGGGGACATCCTAATATGATATGCCGTAACATAAGTGTAAAAAAGAGTAATAACCAGAATTTCACAAATAATCCAGATAATATAGCCCGGGTAACCTATGTTTAGACTATATCGTGTCTTATGCATAATGACTCTGCTAATTATCAGTAGTATAAGTGATAGCGATATAAATCCTATAGTGAATATAAAAAATGCAGATTTATTAAGTCCAAACCAGGTAGTCGATGAAAGAGGGCTATATATATTTAAGAACGCAATTCCGAAGAAAGCGGTAAATATCAGAGTACCAGTTAGTTCATTTTTGCCGGTTAAAAATGACGGTAATTTTGTTTTCATTAAATTCTAAAAAATTCGCCACAAATATAAAAAATTCACCCCAAATATCGACATTTTCGCCACATTTACCTACTCTTCACCACAATTTTTTTGCCTTCCAGCTTAGGGTTGGCAAATTTGCGGAGTTTTTAATACAGTACTAAAACCAAAACATAATGAGAATAGCCGGAACCGGGAGTATTCAACCCTCCCTTACTGTAACTAATCAAATGCTCGAAGAGTTTCTTGATACCACCGATGAGTGGATAGTTACCCGAACAGGAATCAAACAGAGACAAATAATTTCTTCTGAGAACCTCGAAGACCTTGCTGCCATAGCTTGTCAAAGGGCTTTAGAGGAGGCTAAAATTGATCCCAAAGAGCTCGATTTTATAATTTGCTCAAATGTGGTTAATGAATATGTAACTCCTGCTATGAGTTGCATGGTTCAGGGAGCCATTGGAGCTACTTGCCCCTGTATTGACCTTAATGGAGCGTGTGCAGGATTTATCTATGCACTCGATATGGCAGATGCCTATTTTAAGAGTGGAAGAGTTAAAAAAATCTTAGTAGTATGTGCCGAAGAGCCTACAAAAATGGTGAGCTGGGAAAACAGATCTACCTGTGTTCTTTTCGGAGACGCAGCAGCGGCAGTTGTACTAACTAACGAGGAGGATAATTTTAAGTCATTCCATCTCTCCACCACAAGCAAAACCGAATCACTTTATCAGCAGAGATCTTTAGAGATGTCTCCGTTTTTTAATAAAGAGGTAAGAAATCACCCACTCTATATGAATGGAAAAGATATCTTCAGGCTTGCTGTTTATGCCTCTATGAAAGATATTAGAAGTGTGATGGAGCAGGCAAATCTAACCGAAGATGATATTGATTTTTATCTTATTCATCAGGCAAATCAGAGAATTATTGATTCTATTTGTGAGAATCTTAATCAAGACCCCGCGAAGTTTCCACATAATGTCGAGAGAACAGGGAATACCTCTTCTGCGAGTGTTGCACTCCTTCTCGATGAGCTAAATAAAGAGGGAAAACTTAAACGAGGGGACAAACTTATTTTTTCTGCTTTCGGTGCAGGATTTACCACGGGGGCATGCTTATTGTACTGGTAATTAACATTTAAACAAATTTAATCAATGGGAAATTCTATAAGAAGGGTAGTAATTACAGGTATGGGGGTAGTCACTCCCATCGGAAATAATGTCGAAACTTTTTGGAATAACGCTATAAATGGAGTCTGTGGAATAGATACGATTACAAGCTTTTCAACAGATGATCTTCCTGTGAAGATAGCAGGTCAGGTTAAAGATTTTAACCCTGCAGGTGACGGAGTTGAGAGCTCACTTATTCGTAAAAGTGACCGTTATGCGCTGTTTGCTATGGCTGCTGCTAATCAGGCGGTTAAAGAGAGCGGTCTCGAAGCTGAAAAAAATATCGAACCTGAGAGATTTGGAGTCTATATCGGTTCTGGTATCGGTGGAATGGAGACATTTGTCAATGAAGTAAAAAAGATGATTAATGAGGGTCCGGGAAGAATTTCTCCTCTCTTTATCCCTATGATGATTTCCAATATTGCAGCAGGAAATGTGGCTATTGCCCATAATGCACAGGGACCTTGTCTCCCGGTGGTAACTGCTTGTGCAACAGGAACACACTCTATAGGGGAAGCATTTTTGGCAATAAAACATGGTTATGCAGATGCAATAATCGCAGGTGGTGCTGAGGCTGCTGTCAATCCTCTTGCAATAGGGGGGTTCGCAAACAGTAAAGCACTCTCCCGCTCCGAGGATCCCTTGCAGGGGTCACTCCCTTTTGATCAACGCAGACAGGGATTTGTGATAGCAGAGGGGGCAGGGGTAGTGGTTCTTGAGGAGCTTGATCACGCAGTGGCTCGTGGTGCTAAAATTTATGCAGAGGTATGTGGTTATGGTAACTCTTGTGATGCTTACCACTATACAGCACCAAGACCTGATGGTTCTTCTGCTGCACGTGCCTTTAAGGTAGCTCTCGATGAGGCGGGGTATGTTCAAGGAGAACCCTTACATATAAATGCACATGGAACAGGGACACCTCTTAACGACAAATCTGAAACTGCTGCTATTAAAATAGCAATAGGCGAAGAGGCTGCCCGCAAAGCTGCTATCTGCTCTACCAAATCTATGACAGGGCACATGTTAGGAGCAGCAGGGGGAGTTGAATTAGTTGCTACTGCACTTGCGGTGCATCATGGTATAGTTCCACCCACTATTGGACTTACAGAGCATGATCCTGAGTGTGATTTGGATTATACCCCTTTGAAAGCGAGGAAGATGAATATTGCTATTGCCCTCTCCTCCTCATTAGGATTCGGTGGTCATAATGGATGTTTAAGTATAAGAAAGTATGAATAAAGAAGAAATTAAAGAGTTTTTGGCTCATAGAGAACCTATGCTTTTGGT
>CAYSND010000010.1:3146-23197 GCA_964432305.1 uncultured Muribaculaceae bacterium
ATAGAAAATAGTAAATTATAACCATCTAAACTTAATGAATATGTTAAAAGGAAAAACAGCTCTTGTTACAGGAGCAGCTCGTGGGATAGGAAAAGCAATAGCTCTTAAATTAGCCTCTCAAGGGGCTGACATCGCTTTTACAGACCTTAATCAGGACGAGGTTTTTAATAATACCGTAGCTGAAATATCGGCAATGGGTGTGGTATGTCGTGGGTATGCCTCTAATGCAGCAGACTTCACCAAGGCACACGAAGTGGTAGATCAGATAGTAAAGGATTTCGGAAGAATAGACATCTTGGTTAATAATGCCGGCATTACTCGTGACGGACTTATTATGAGGATGACCGAAGCACAATGGGATGCAGTCATAACCGTAAATCTAAAATCCGCTTTTAATTTTACTCATGCAGTGGTACCTGTAATGGGGAAACAGAAGGGTGGTAGCATTATTAATATCTCCTCTGTAGTGGGGGTAAATGGTAATGCAGGTCAGGCAAACTATTCAGCCTCTAAGGCAGGAATGATAGGGCTTGCAAAGTCCATAGCTAAGGAGATGGGCTCTCGCGGTATTCGTGCTAACGCTATCGCTCCCGGATTTATCATTACCGATATGACTGATGCCCTTACTGAAGAGGTTAAAACCGAATGGATGAAACGTATCCCTCTCCGTAGAGGTGGTACCCCTGAAGATATAGCCAATATAGCACTCTTCCTCTCCTCCGACCTCTCATCTTATGTTACCGGTCAGGTAATCATCTGTGACGGCGGGATGAGTTAAGATTCGCTGCTATATTTGAAAATAGCATTAAAGAACACCCAAAAAATAGAGTCTATTTCTTGGGTGTTCTTTCTTTTTGCTACTTTTGTCAAATGAAATCATTATTAGGATATAATTTAGCTGAGTTAAAGGAGGTGGCTGTTCAGTATGGATTGCCTCCCTATACTGCTAAGCAGATGGCAGAGTGGCTCTATAAGAAGAGGGTAAGCTCTATCGACCAGATGACCAATCTCTCCATATCTGCAAGAGAAAAACTCTCCTCTGAATATGAGGTAGGGAGGGTCGGCTACAGTAATGTGGTCGTCTCTTTTGACGGGACTAAAAAATATCTTTTTCCGATGAATATAGAGACGGTAATGATTCCGAGTGAGGAGCGAAGTACCATCTGTGTCTCATCTCAGATAGGGTGTCGAATGGGGTGTAAGTTCTGTATGACAGGGAGAATGGGATTTCATGGGAACCTGAGTGCAGCCGAGATATTATCACAGTTTTTAGAGATAGATGAATCAGAACACCTCACAAATGCGGTCTTTATGGGGATGGGTGAGCCTCTCGATAATTACGAAGCAGTTACCAAAGCCATCGAGATTCTGACTGCCGACTGGGGCTTCGGATGGAGTCCGAGAAGGATAACCCTTTCGACCATAGGGGTAAACCCTTACTTAAAAAGATTTTTAGAGGAGAACAAGTGTCATATCGCCATAAGTTTACATGATCCCTTTCCCTCTGAAAGAAACGAATTAATGCCGATGGAAAAGGCATTCCCTATAGCTGAAACTGTAGAGTTAATTAAACAATATGATTTTTCAGGGCAGCGCAGAGTGAGTTTTGAGTATATTATGTTTGAAGGGGTAAATGATACTAAACGACATGCTGATGCTCTTATTAGAATGTTGAGGGGACTGGAATGTAGAGTAAACCTGATTAGATTCCATAAAATCCCCGACTCCCCTTTAGCCCCTTCAATAGAGGTTAAAATAGAGTTGTTCCAGAAGAGATTAAATGATGCAGGGGTTATTGCCACTGTAAGGGCATCAAGGGGTGAGGATGTATTGGCAGCCTGCGGAATGTTATCAGGTTCAGTTATAAAGAATTAGATATATGAAGAGAGTTACGATTTTACTATTTTTTCTCTCACTAAGTATTGGTAGCCGACTTTATGCCGAGGAGGTGACCAGACTAAATACATCTTCTCCCGATTCCATTTTTATAAAGGGGAATGGGAGCTCTTTTCGCGACACGGTACTGAAATATAGCGGTAAAACGCGTCCCAAGATAGGACTGACACTTGGAGGGGGAGGGGCAAAAGGGGCAGCTCATATAGGGGTACTTAAACTTTTGGAAGAGATAGGTATTCCTATAGACTATGTTACCGGAACGAGTATGGGCTCTATTATCGGAGGACTTCATGCTATCGGTTACTCATCAGCGGATTTAGAGAAACTCGTCTCTAATATGGATTGGCCCTATTATATGAATGATGCGATAGATAGAGGAGATATGACTTATGAAGCCAAGCTCTATAATAATCAATACTTAATCTCTGTACCATTTAATGCATTTAGCACTCTGAATGAGAGAATAAAAAGAGAAAACTCCCCTAAAGAGCCGAGTTCAGGCAGGTCTTTTATAAGCTCTCTCCCATCGGGCATCGTTAAAGGGCAAAACATCCTAAATCTTCTGAATAGTCTCTGTGTCGGGTATCAGGATTCGATAAGTTTTGACTCCCTCCCTATCCCTTTTGCATGTGTTGCAACTGATTTGCTCTCGGCAAAGGGGGTGGTTTTACGGAGCGGAGTTCTCCCTATGGCTATCAGAGCAAGTATGGCTATTCCGGGCTACTTTGCCCCTGTTAAAAGAGGGGAGTATGTCTTTGTGGATGGGGGGATGGCGAATAACTTTCCGGTGGATGTCTGTAAAGAACTTGGAGCAGATATAGTCATTGGGGTGGAAGTGACCAGAGATATAGCACGAAATCCGGATGATGTAAACTCTCTCCCCGAACTTATAACTCAGTTGATGTCTGTAGCAACTAATTCTCGTAGAGCAGATAATAGAAAACAGACTCTTTTTTATATGCACCCATATACAGGGGGGTATGGAATGATGTCCTTTGACCATGAAAGTATTAAAACTCTAATTAGAAGAGGGTATATAGAGGCATTGGAATATAAAGAGCAGCTTATTCAACTCAAAGCCTACCTCGATACTTTTCAAGAGGATGTCCCTACCAAAAGCGACCCCGTTAAAAAAGGGACGAATATTATGAATGAGTCTATCATGATCTCTTCAGTGGAGTTATCAGGGGTTAATGTGGAAGAGGGGCGTTGGCTCTTAAAGAAGAGCTCTCTATTAAAAGATAATTATGTCTCAGGAAAAGAGATAAATGAGGCTATTGCACTTTTTTATGGTACCAACTGTTTCTCTTCTGTGAATTATACTCTTCTGGGGGAGAGTGAACCATATCAACTAAAAATAGTTTGCGAGAAGGAGGAGCCTCACAGATTTGGGCTTGGTTTTAGGTTCGACTCAGAAGAGACAGCGGCTATTCTTTTAAGTGTTGGGATTAATACACACAAACTTAGGGGATTTAAGTTTGACCTGTCAGGTCGTCTTAGCATTAGTCCGTGGGCCAAGGCTGAAGTTCAATATGTTTCAAGCACTTTCCCCAAGATAAACCTCTCTTATATGTTTCGCGGAACACAGATGACGTTTTTTAATGCAAATTTTGTACAGGCAAATACCAGTTTCAGACAACATACTGTGGAACTCGCTCTCTCTGAAATCTATTCGCGAAGATTAAATTTTAAGTGTGGTATAAAATACGAAGATTATATCCTAAGAAGGTTGATAGCAGAAGTTCCTGATGATGTGTATGCAATGGGAGAGGTGGGGAATTATTTAGGGACTTTTCTAAGACTTGACATCGACACCCAAGATGATTTCTACTTCCCTACAAAGGGGGTTAAAACGAACTTTAATGTTAATTGGTATTTTAAGTCCTTTTTAGATACGGAATTTGTTAAATTCGGGACAGCAAAGCTCTCTGTACGCTACTCCATCCCTCTCTCGAGCAGAGTCTCCTTACTCCCGTCATTTTATGGCAGGGCCATAGTAGGTGCGAGAGTCCCCATCTTGTATGCTAATATCATAGGGGGATTAGAGGAGGGGAGGTATCTCCATCAACAGATGCCATTTTTAGGTTTTAATTATCCTATTTTTGTGGGGAATAATTTGGCGATTGCCCGTCTCGATTTAAGAGTTATGTTTCTGCCTCAACATTATATCTCAGCCTGTTTTAACTACGGAATGGAGTATTCCGATATAAAAGGGTTCTTTAAGAATGGAAATAAAATGTGGGGTGCAGCACTCCAATACTCATACAAATCCCCTATTGGTCCCATTTCACTAAATTTAACCTGGGCAAATCAACTCTCCGGAATGGGTGCCTATTTTAATCTTGGTTATTACTTCTAATGGAAAAGAATCTCTCCATAGATAAAGAGTTAACAAGGCTTGAAGCCCTCTGTAGCAGACGCGAGTATTGCAGTCGTGATATTTCGGAAAAGCTTCGCAGAAAGGGGTTTTCGGAGGGGGAAACGGCAGAGATTTTGCAGAGATTAATCGAAGGTGGATTTTTGGACAATAGGAGATATGCGCGAGCATTTGCAAGGGACAAATCCTCCTTGCAGGGGTGGGGAGCGAGGAAAATTGTCTTTCAATTGCAGAGCAAAGGGGTTCCAAAAGAGGTTATTGCAGAGGCAATGAAGGAGATTGACCCTTCGAAGGCAGAACAAAAAATGGAGGTGGTGCTTGAGAATAAATGGCGGCAGCTTGCAAATGAGAAGGATATTCAGAAAAAGAGGGACAAACTGCTCCGTTTCGGGCTTGGGAGGGGTTATGAATATAGTGAGATAAATCAATTTTTAAACAATAAGAAATGACAACTTTAGAGCAAATAAAAGATTTGCGTCAGCGTATTGATACGTTGGGGAGGTGTCTTTGACATCCCTGCTAAAAGGATAGAGGTCAATACCGGGATGGAGAGGAGTACCGCTCCCGATTTTTGGAACGACCCAAAGGAGGCAGAGATTTTTCTAAAAGGACTCTCTTCTGTTAAGCATTGGGTTACTGCTTTCGATGAGATAAGAACAATGGAGGGGGATTTGGGGGTTCTTTGGGACTTTTCAAAGGAGGATGAGTCGGTGGTAGAGGAGCTCGACAATACCTATACCACTCTTTTAGGGAAGGTGGAGGATCTTGAGCTTCGCAATATGCTCGGAGACGAGGGAGATTCGCTTGGGGCTTTGGTGAAGATCAATTCCGGAGCAGGGGGGACTGAGAGCAATGATTGGTCTGCAATGCTTATGAGAATGTATATGCATTGGGGGGAGAAAAACGGGTATAAGGTGGCTGTCTCAGATATTTTAGACGGAGACGATGCCGGGATTAAATCTGTTACAATAGAGTTTGAAGGGGAGTATGCCTTTGGTTATCTAAAGGGGGAGAGCGGGGTTCATCGTTTAGTCAGAATATCCCCTTTTAATGCACAAGGGAAGCGTCAGACCACTTTCTCTTCGGTCTTTGTCTATCCTTTGGTGGATGAGAGTATAGAGATAGAGATAAACCCTGCTGATTTGGAGTGGGACACCTATCGCTCATCAGGTGCAGGGGGACAGAATGTAAATAAAGTTGAGACAGGGGTACGTGTAAAGCATATTCCGACAGGAATAGTCGTGGAAAACACAGAGACTCGTTCGCAGTTTGATAATCGTCAAAATGCCCTTCGTATCCTCAAGTCGCACCTTTACGATATTGAACTAAAGAAGAGACAGGAGAAACAGGCTGAACTTGAAGGGAAAAAGAAGAAGATAGAGTGGGGTTCACAGATACGCAGCTATGTCCTTCACCCCTATAAAATGGTAAAAGATCTCCGCACAGGGTATGAGACCTCTGACACACAAGGGGTCTTGGATGGGGATTTAAATGAGTTTATGAAAGTTTATTTAATGGAATCAAAATAGAGTGAAATATGAGATTTAAGTACGAAGAACTTTTCCAAATGGGAAAAGATACGACCAATTATCACCTTTTAACTAAGGAATTTGTCTCAACTGAGATGTTTAATGGTAAAGAGATTTTGAAGGTGGAACAGGAGGGGCTAAGGCTCCTTTCGAGGCAGGCTTTCCATGATGTCTCTTTTATGCTTCGTCCTGAACATAATGAGATGGTCGCTAAGATATTAGATGACCCCGAGGCGAGCAAAAATGACCGAGCTGTGGCTCTGACCATGCTCCTTAATGCCGATGTCTCGGTTAAGGGGATGCTCCCTTTCTGCCAGGATACCGGAACAGCAATTATTGTTGCCAAAAAAGGGGATAAGGTTTGGAGCGATGGAGATGACGAAGAGTCTCTTCAGCATGGAGTGTTCGATACTTATACCACCGATAATCTCCGTTATTCTCAGACCATTGCCCTCGATATGTATAATGAGAAAAACTCTTGTAATAACCTTCCGGCTCAGGTCGATATTTATGCCACAAGAGGGGATGAGTATAAATTCCTCTTTATAGCTAAAGGGGGAGGTTCTGCCAATAAAACCTACCTTTTTCAAGAGACTAAGGCTCTGTTAAATCCCGTTACACTTGAGAAGTTCCTTATCGAGAAGATGAAAACTCTTGGAACTGCTGCCTGTCCCCCTTATCATATTGCTTTTGTTATTGGAGGAACTTCTGCCGAAGCCAACCTCAAAACTGTAAAGCTCGCCTCTGCTAAGTATTACGACTCTCTCCCCACCACTGGGAGTGATTCGGGGCGTGCATTCAGAGATATTGAATTAGAGCAGAAACTCCTTATTGCAGCGCAAAACATTGGTCTTGGGGCGCAGTTCGGAGGGAAATATTATGCACACGATATTCGGGTAATCAGGCTTCCGCGCCATGGAGCCTCTTGTCCTGTGGGGATGGGGGTCTCTTGTAGTGCCGACCGCAATGTAAAAGGGAAGATCAATAAGGAGGGAATTTGGCTTGAGACGCTCGATTCTAACCCCATAAGGTTAGTCCCCGAGGAGCTAAGAAAAGGCTCTGCAGCACACTCCGGAGGGGTGAAAATTGACCTTAACCGCCCGATGAAAGAGGTGCTTGGGGAGCTCTCCAAATATCCGGTCTCCACCTTCTTGCTCCTAAGCGGAACTATTGTTGTAGGGAGGGATATTGCACATGCAAAGCTTAAAGAGCGAATTGATAGAGGAGAGGGGTTACCTCAATATATGAAAGAGCACCCTATCTACTATGCAGGTCCTGCAAAGACTCCGGCGGGGATGCCCTCGGGGAGTTTCGGACCCACCACTGCCGGAAGGATGGATAGTTATGTCGATCTCTTCCAAGGGAATGGCGGGAGTATGATTATGATAGCCAAAGGAAATCGTAGTCAGCAAGTTACCGATGCATGTAAAAAGCATGGCGGTTTCTACCTCGGAAGTATCGGGGGACCCGCTGCCATCTTAGCACAAGACAATATCAAGAAAGTCGAGGTACTCGAATACCCCGAACTCGGCATGGAAGCCATCTGGAAAATAGAAGTAGTCGACTTCCCTGCCTTCATCTTAGTGGATGACAAAGGGAATGATTTCTTTGTTACTGCGTAGGTTTGCACTTGGAATGCACTGTAGGGCGCTTTTGCTGCAAACCTCCTCAAGGTTTTGGCAAAATAGGCGTTTTCTTTGAGTAGGTTTGCATTTAGAAGGTACTGTAGAGCACTTTTGCTGCAAACCTCCACATGTTTTTTATTTGTCAAATAATTGTTATACCTTTGAATTAAGGTTTGGTCTAACTGTAATGGTGAAGAAGGAATCGAGGAGAGTAATATTTTAAAAACAACATTTTAAGGAGAAGGATTATGAGGAGATTGTATCATGTTTGTTATTCATCAGGGAATGAACCCATGTTCCGTAATGAGGAAGACTATCGTAGTGGGGTGAATTTTCTTGCATTATCAATATTTAAGACAGAGACTGATTTATTGGCAGATTCATTTATGTCAAATCATGTACATTTTGTTGTAATGACAAATAGGATAAATGAGTTTGTACAGAGTTTTAGAGTTTATTATTCTATATATTTTAATAATAAATATACAAGAAATGGCAGGCTTGGTGAAAGAAGTTTTTTTCGTGCAGAAATAATAGGACATAGACATCAGTTAGCAGCGATAAGTTATGTTCTGAGAAATGGGTTTCATCACGGATTATGCTCATTGCCCTTTGGTTATCCATATTCATCTGTCAGATGTTATTTTAAAGAAGATTTCGGAAGAGATGGGGTGGCTCCCACAATATCTTCTCGACCAGATATTAAAACATTCCTCCCAAGATATTCAGAATTTCCAGACCATTATTTAATGGATAAAAACGGTCAGTTTATTAGAGAGTCATTTGTGCAGATTCCACAAGTAGAATTTATGTACTCCACTCCAAAAGCTTTTTTGTATAATATGACTCGGCTATCAGGTGAGAAATGGGAAAATGAACAAAAATTAGATGAGCAGAACACGCCTCCTGTTACTCTTGATATGATAGAATATGGTACTGGAGAGTCTTTGGAAAAAATGCTGGAGTGTGAAAAAACAAAATTCAAGAAAATAAATAAAACCGACACAGAACTATGTACCATCATAGATACAATAATCCTTTCAAAGTTTAGGAAGAGTTCAGTCTATTGTTTGAATCATAGTGATAAGTTGAAAGCACTTCAAATCCTAACTTGCGAAATGCATATTAACGAGAAGCAAGCTAAAAGATGTCTTGTTTTTTAGCCATGTGGATGTTTGCATTTAGAATGCACCGTAGAGCACTTTTACTGCAAACCTCCTCAAGGTTTTAGCAGAATGGGTGTTTTCTTTGCGTAGGTTTGCATTTATAATGCACTGTAGGGCACTTTTGCTGCAAACCTCCACATGGTTATGAGACGTAGTTTTGCACATCAAGTTTATTTTTTTAATTTTACATAAAAACATACGTATAAGAATTTATTATGAAAGATAAACTTAAAAAGAATGGTAAGTTGATATTCGGTGTAATTAGCTCAAAATCAGCTATTATGCAGGTAAAAGCCATCATTATTTCAACTTTTTTAATTATTAATCTTTTTTCAAGTTGTACAACGACTAGAATGACTATCTCTTCATTATCTTATAAATCTGCTTTTGATGATATTGACTCAGAAATCTCCTCTTTGGGTGATTATAAACTTTCAGGGTCAGGATCAGAAACTAAAAATGAAATAGTTGTTTTAGGGCAGTCATATACGCAATTTGGAGGCTATAGTACACTTATGGATAATAATTTCGCGATTTACGAAAACTATATGTATATAGATTCTTTAGGCAAGACTATTGATTTCCAGATAAAACGCAAGAATAGGAACGATTATAATGGCATAGAATATATTTATGATATTGAGGTAGTGAAATGTAATTGTATTGATAAAAGATTATACCCAAGTGTATGTGGTGAAAATGGGATTGTTAAGAAGATTACAAAGTTAAAGCCGGACCAACAATCCTACATTTATGATTCGGGAAAAACTATTATATCGATTTTTGGAATCTCATTAGCTGCGTCACTATTGTTTTGTTTACCATTATTAGCCTTATGATTTTTGATTTATAACACCATGTTGCTCAGTGTGTTGTCTGGTGTTTTTGTGGCATTTCATTGGGTGTTTTTGTGGTGTTTTGCTGGGTGTTTTTGTGGTAAGGTGAGCAGCGATACTACGAGATAATCTCTCCGGCGAGTTTGCCGGTGTGTTTCCCTTCTTTGACGGCAATTTCGCCATTTACGATTACATATTTTATCCCATCGGGGAATTGGTGTGGTTCGGCAAATGTGGCTCTATCGATAATGGTATCGGGGTTAAATATTACGATATCAGCGGCGTAGTTTGGAATTAGCAGTCCCCTCTCTTTAAGCCCTATACGGGAGGCGGGGAGAGCAGTACATTTGTGAATGGCTGTGGCTAAATCTATGATCTTCTCTTCTCGGCAGTATTTACCTAAGAATCGGGGGAAAGTTCCATAAGAGCGGGGGTGGGGCATCCCTTTTCCGAGTACCCCTTCCGGAGAATAGACGCTTCCATCGGAGGCAGGCATTCCGAGAGGGTGCGACAGGAAGAGTTTAACATTGTTCTCAGTCATTGCGAAGCCTATCATATCAGGGCCTAATTGTTCTTCGATAAGGAGTTCTCTTATAAACTGCCATGGCTCTTTTTTGGTAATCTCGCAGCACTCTGCCACACTTCTCCCATTGAATGTCTGGTTATCGGGGAGTTTAAGAGAGGTGAGTACGACATTTTGCGGACCTCCGAGGCGGTTTATTCTCGATACTGCATATTCTCCTATTTTTTCTGCCTTGGCATCGTTTTTCAAACGGGCAAGTATCTCTTTATTAGAGCCTTGACGGTCATTAAGTGGGATAAAAGAGGTTAAACCTGTGGAGAAAGCAATATATGGATATCTATCAAATCCGATATTAACGCCGTCTGACTTCCCTCTCTCTATAAGTTTCAGGAGGGCTTCTCCTTTATGCCAATTATTTGCATTCTGTGCTTTCAGGTGAGATATTTGTAGTCTGACTCCCGATTTCTTGGCGATTTTTATTGCTTCGGAGACAGCCTTTTCCACCTCATCATCCTCATTCCTCATATGGATGGCGAAGAATCCGTCATGTTTAGCCACGACCTTGCAAAGCTCCACTATCTCATCATCGGAGGCATAGGATCCGGGGGCATACTCAAGACCACAAGAGAGTCCAAGAGAACCCATCTCCATCTCCCGCTCCAATACACTCTTCATCTTCTCCATCTGCTTTTTGGTAGCAGGAACATTATTGTCCCCAACGACTGAAGAGCGGATATCCCCCTGACCGGAGAGGGAGCCATAGTTTATACCTATTTTGTTTTTGCGCAAAGC
This sequence comes from uncultured Muribaculaceae bacterium, assembly GCA_964432305.1. Classification (GTDB taxonomy): domain Bacteria; phylum Bacteroidota; class Bacteroidia; order Bacteroidales; family UBA932; genus CAYSND01. Next base: position 13,891 of record CAYSND010000010.1, read on the forward strand.
ATCATAGAATCCGTCTATATCTTGCCAAAAGGGGTAACCTTCGCGAAGTGTCCCTCTCTTTTTTGCAAAATAAGCATCTGAGAAGGGGAATGGGGAGTAGCCGCAATTCCCACCGACATCAGTGGTAACCCCTTGAAATATTCTGCTATCCCCTCTTGGGCATTGAAGCAGTTTGGTATCTGTGTGGGTATGTATGTCTATAAATCCGGGGGAAACAGCATCACCTTTAGCATCTATAATCTGGTCGGCACTACTGCCAAGATTACCGATGGCAGCTATTTTACCATTTTTAATGGCAATATCTCCTTTAATGGGGGCTTTCCCATCACCTGTATAGATAACTCCGTTTTTTATAATTGTGTCAAAGGGTTGATTAACACCTATTCCGAGTTTACGGCTGTCGTGGAATCCAAATCCAAATGCGGCACTGGTTAAAGCTGTTACTTTTAAGAAACTTCGGCGTGAGATTTTTTTTGACATAGCTCTTATTTTTTACGGATTTTATCTTGAAGTCCTTTTGTGAAATAGACTTTCATATTACTTTGATCGCCATAGACTAAATACCCTTCAAGGTCAGGGCGTGATTCTAAAAATGCAATGGAGGCTTCCACACCTAATACCATGCAATAAGTGGCATAACCGTCTGCTATTGTAGCATTAGGGGCGATAATGGTGGCACTCAGTAGGTTATGCTCCACGGGATACCCTGTTTTAGGGTTAATGGTATGAGAGTATTTTTTCCCGTTTTCGATATAGAATTTCCTATAGTTGCCCGATGTTACGATACCCACATCAGTAATCATAAGAACGTCTTGAATAGATTTACCTGCCTCCATATTTCCATCTTTCGGGGCATCTATCCCGATGTTCCAGAGTCTCCCCTTAGGGTTCAAACCTTTGCAGAGGATCTCCATTCCCACCTCCACCAAATAATCTCTGATCCCGAATTTTTCCAGCTCACGTGCCACTATATCGCAAGAGTAACCTTGGGCAATTGCATTGAAATTTAGTTTTATGCGAGGATCTTGTTTTACCACTCTCCCCTCCTTAATTTCCACCTTATCCATCCCCACGAAGCTCAGAATAGAGTCTATTTTATGCTGCGATATTGTCTCTTTATTGCTGAAACCAAACCCCCAAATATCGAATAGAGGGGCACCTGTAATGTCAAAAAGTCCGTCACTCTCCAAGTATATCTTTTTGGAGACCGCAAAGAGTTCTATGAAGAGTGAATCGAGCGTATAGTCTTCATTACTATTGACTTTTAAGAGCAGGGAGGCTTTATTATAACCCGAAAGGGAATTGTCTATATCCACGAGCCTTTTCTCCACACACGCTTTTATCTCCTCTTTAGGAGTTGTTATTACTTTACCGGAATCTCCTATGGGAGAGTAAGATATATGGAAAGTACCTCCTTGTGCATACCCATCTATAGTGCGATACTCCTTAGATGGGGAACACCCCAAAACTAACGCCGCTAAAAATAATATTAATAATCCTTTTCTCATAATACTGCAAAATTAAGTAAATAAGTGGCACGGTTTTAGTAAAATTCTAAAAAATAGTTACTTTTGTGATTCATAAATTTCATTATATGAGGCGACCCGTTTTATTTTTTATATTATCTATTATAATTTCATCGTTTTTCTTGTTTTCATGCAAGAAGGAGGAAGAGACCAAACTCACTATGACAGGCTCTATATTGTATAGTATGCCTGAGTATGTTATGGTTGGCACAGAACATAAACTTACAGTCACCGGTATAACTCTGCCGGAAAACCCTAAATATTTTTGGAAAGCAGATACCCTAATAGTTAAAGATACAGTTTGGGGGCAGGAGTTTGCTTTTACGGTTCCTTCTAAGGCAGGGAATTATTCGATTACTGCCGGAGCCTTGTTTGAGGGGTATTACACTCGAACACTGTCTATGACTATTTATGCTATAGACCCTACATTTAATGCCTCAGTTAAGGGGATTGTTAGGAGAGATTCTATTCAAGATGTTAGGGATGGTAATTGGTACTATGTCTCTAAAATAGGGCAGTTATGGTGGTTTACTCAAAACCTCAGATATCAGCCGGTAGGCGTTCCGTATATTAATCAAGAGCCCCTTGGTTCTCTTTTCGGACATCTCTATTCTTGGAAAGATGCAACAGGAGGTATTTCTGCTTCCGGGCTTGGTGCTGGTCCACAAGGTGTCTGTCCTGCAGGATGGTCTGTTCCAACAAAAGAGGATTGGGAGGATTTTGGTAAAGAGCTAAATGGCGGAGTTGCCATTCCTTATGATAATTTATGGGTTGGATTAGGGGGTAAAGTAACCACTGACGCATATTTTCATGACCGTAGGATGTGGGCATATAGTCCCGATAATTTGAAAGAGAACAAATTTGGGTGGAACGCTCTTCCTACCGGTAACTCTAAAGATTTCTACAAGAGATTTAATAACCTCTACCAATATGGTATGTGGTGGTCTTCTACTCAGAAGAATGCTACTGAGGCGAGTTATAGATATATATTTTACAATCAATCATATTTTGCACCAAATGTTACAGATAAAGAGTCAGTTGGAGTCTCTGTAAGATGTGTTAAAAAAGTAATTTAAATAATATAATCGTATGAAAAAGAAAAATTTAGGATGGATAATAGCAATAGGAGTAGTTGCTATTCTAATACTTTGGGCAATAAGTGGATATAATTCACTTGTAAAACAGGAAGAGCAAGTCTCTAAAGCATGGTCACAGGTAGAAAATGTATATCAAAGAAGGGCAGACCTTATTCCTAATTTGGTCGCAACTGTAAAAGGGTATGCGGAACATGAGTCCTCCACACTTCAAGGGGTAGTGGAAGCGAGAGCGAATGCGACTCAGATTAAAGTAGATCCCGAAAAACTTGATGCAGAATCATTGGCTAAATTCCAAGCTGCACAGGGAGAACTTAGTTCTGCTTTAGGTCGTCTGCTAATGTTGCAGGAGAATTACCCAAATCTAAAAGCAAATGAAAATTTCCTCGACCTTCAGGCTCAGTTAGAAGGGACTGAAAATAGGATAACTGTGGAGAGACAGAAGTTTAACGAGGCAGCAAAGACCTTTAATACTTCAGTTAGAGTTTTCCCCAAAAATATTATTGCCAATATGTTTGGTTTCGAGAAAAAGGCATATTTCGAAGCCAAAGAGGGTGCCGAAACAGCTCCTGAAGTTAAGTTTTAATTTCGCAAGAGGTGAATCAGTCATTTTTTCAGGCAAAACAGAACCGTGAAAGGATAGTTTCAGCCATTGAAAAGGCTGAGCTTAACACTTCCGGTGAGATTCGCGTACATATAGAGGCTAAATGGAAAGGGGACCCTATTGAGAGGGCTGTCACTATTTTCAATAAACTAAAGCTCTATAAAACCGTTCAGCGCAATGGCGTTCTAATCTATCTTGCCTATAACTCCTCTAAATTTGCAATAATAGGAGATAACGGTATTAATCAGTTAGTTCCCGAAAATTTTTGGGATGAAATAAAGATAAAAATGGGAGCTTCTTTTGCACGTGGGGAGTTTATAGAGGGGATTTGTGAGGCAGTGGTTACGGTAGGAGAGAGCCTTAAAACCTATTTTCCTTATCATGATGACGATAAAAATGAATTAAGCAATGAGATCTCTTTTGGAGAATAGTACTATACGTAGGTGGATGCTTCCGATGATCTTTCTTATCGGGATATTTCTCAATTCCGGAGGACTGTCTGCTCAAATTCCCCCAAAACCGCAAATCCCTTATGCAGTTAATGACTTTGCCTCTCTTTTCACCCCCTCCCAATGGAGTACCCTCGAAGAGAGATTAGAGTCTTTTGCTGCCAATACCTCGAATAGGATAGTAGTGGTAACTATAAATGATTTGGGTGGATATGACCGCTCGGAGTTTGCCTACAAAATAGGAGAGGAGTGGGGAGTAGGGAATGCGGAGTTTAATAATGGTATTGTCATTCTTGTTAAGCCAAAAACTGAAGATTCTCGTGGCGAAGCTTTTATTGCAGTCGGTTATGGTCTTGAAGGGGTAGTCCCTGATGCTACTGCCCGAAGGGTAGTGGATAATGAGATGATTCCTCATTTTAAGGAGAATAACTATTATGCCGGAATAGAGTCTGCCATAGATGCTTTAATGCCGATTCTAAAAGGAGAGATTTCTTATAAAGAGTATGGTGGGGAGAGCGGAGCAGGTTTAGGGGCACTCATAGTCTTTCTTCTTATATTTCTTTTCATAATTTTAGGTGCCAAAAAAGGGGGCGGCACCAATATGGGGAGTGGAAATCGCAAAGGACCATCTGCTCTCGATATAATTCTCCTCTCTTCACTTTTTGGTGGTAGAGGTGGTTCAGGAGGGTCGTATAGTGGCGGTTTCGGTGGTGGTTCAAGAGGTGGTGGTGGCTTTAGTGGAGGCTTCGGCGGTGGCTCTTTTGGGGGTGGCGGAGCTGGTGGCTCCTGGTAGGGAACTTCTACTCTTTCTCAAAAGCATTTACAATTTTCGTAACTAACGGATGGCGGACAATATCTTCGCTCCCGAAATTAATAATGGATATCCCTTTAATATCTTTTACTATATCCACTCCTCTTAGTAGTCCCGAGTCGTTTTTGTTCGGTAAGTCTATCTGAGTGGCATCCCCTGTGACGATAAATTTGGCATTACATCCCATCCTCGTAAGGAACATTTTAAGCTGCCCTAAAGAGGTGTTCTGAGCCTCATCTAATATCACAAAAGCCCCATCAAGTGTTCTCCCCCTCATATATGCCAAAGGAGCTATCTGGATAATCCCTTCTTCCATAAGAGCTTGCAGCTTTTTAGGCTGAATCATATCCCGTAGAGCATCATAAAGGGGCTGTAGATATGGATCGAGTTTCTCCTTTAGGTCGCCCGGGAGGAAACCGAGTCTCTCCCCTGCCTCGACAGCAGGTCGGGTCAGGATTAGTTTTTTTACCTCTTTATTCTTCAAAGCTCTTACTGCTAATGCAATAGCAGTATAGGTTTTTCCTGTCCCTGCAGGACCCAAAGCGAAAATCAAATCATTTTTATAATACTCATCTATCATTCGCTTCTGATTTTTAGTGCGCGCCCTTACTATTCTTCCGTCATTGCCATAGACAATAATATATTTTTCATCAGGCATAGAAGCTGCCTCCTCTGCACTCTCAGAAGAGAAGTTCTGATAATCGAACACCCTATCCACATCATCCTCGTTAAGGGATCTCTTCTTTTTTCTTATCTCAATAAGGGAATTTAGTCGCTCCTCAAAGAGTTTAATCTCCTTCGCCTCCCCATTAAGGAGTATTTCGGAGCCACGTGCCACGATTTTTAACTTTGGAAAATATAATTTTATCCTCTCAAGCAGTTTGTCATTTACACCATAAATCTCAATAGGATCTATCTCTATTAGTTCAATTCTTTTCTCTTTATTTGCCATTACTTAAACTCCTCAGATAATATTTGATATGTCTTTTTTAATTTTTGATACTCACTTTGGACTATGAAAAGCTCCCCTTTTTCAAGGAACTCCTTAGCTGGTATAACTGTAAAATTTTTCTCTAACTTCCCTGCACGTGCACACCAGAGCCATTCCGATTTAGCTGAAACCACTTGTAAAGAAGGTCGCTCACCTGCGAGAGCCTCTTTTCTTATAAGTTTTAACTCAAAAAGCATCCCCATTTGAGTATTTTGAAGGCTCATATTGGAGATAAAATTCCCCAATGAATAGACTACTACGCGAGAAGAATCCTCGCTAACTTCCACAGGCTGAATGGTATGAGGGTGTGAGCCAATGATAATATTGACCCCTTGCCTGAAAAGGAAATCTCGCCACTCCGTCTGAACTCTTGCTACCTTTAAGGAGTACTCTACTCCCCAATGTGGTAGTGCAATAATCGCTTCCGCTCCCCTCTCCTTTGCTCTCGCAATAACCTGTTTTATCTGCAACGAATCCCTTAAATTCACCACAAATGGTGCAGAGACAGGCATTCCATTGGTATCGTAAGTGAAATTTATAAATGCAATTTTCATCCCCTTTAGTTCAATAATAAAAGGGTTCTCCCTCTCTTCGTCCTCTCTGCTCTGATAGAGTCCTGTAAAGTGAACCCCCTCCTTTTGATAACTCTCCAAGGTGCTTTGCATCCCTCGCACCCCTTTGTCTGCTATGTGGTTATTGGCAGACAGGAAAAGATCAATGCCCCCCTTTACACACTCCGCAATAATACTTGCAGGTGCAGAGAAGAGCGGGTACCCCGAATAAGGGGGAGTTCCTATCGGGAACTCCATATTCGCCACCGCAAAATCGGCTTTTGAAATCCTCTCTCCGATATACTTAAAATAAGAAGAAAAGTCGTATGAATCGGGATTATTAGGGTCTGATTTGGGTTTTAAGGCATACTGAAGCTGTGCAGTGTGCATCATAACATCTCCCACAAAAACCAAAGAGAGAGTGTCCTCACCCCCTAACTTACTCCAAGGGGATTGGGCTGCCAGACTCCCTAATGTAGCCAGAAAAAAAGAGATAGATATAAAACATACCTTACTCATAAGCTATTTTTCCTGCACTATCTTTATGTTATTAAAATCGAGCCTTATTATAAGCCACTTTTGTAGTTTTTCAATCTCTTTTGCAGAGAAGGTTTTATCCCCTTTTATAATAACAATAATCTGTTCCGTAGAGTCCAATGTGGTGGGGTTTACCTCCGCTCCTCTTGCAATCGAAAAAGAGGTCAAACTAGGGTATTGGGCTAAGATTTCACGAGCCATCTGGTCAGAGGGGAGCTCTTTATCTTTAAATATTTTAAGCTCCTTTTCCATCTCTGTTATTAACCCTTCACACTCCTTTATTTCAGTGTCATGTCTCTCAAAAATGCTCTGAACCACTGCCTTATCAGTAATATCTTTCTGAACAGTGGCAGCATTTTGTTTAATTATAACCTGCTCCCTTTTTAATCCGTATTTTTCTGCAGACCTAAGGAGCATCTCCATATCAGTCTCGCTTAACGCTTCCCCTGCGATAGAGACCTCTAAAACAGATGACTTAGAAGAATGTTTTACCTGATAATCATATATATAGCTCTTCACCAAAGTAGTGTTATCACTTACAAAACTTTTTGCGATTTGGTTAAAACGATTCTCCTTAATGACCATAACAGCAGAGAAGATACTTGGAATAATCATAATAATGGTAACAAATGTGATTATACTTGTCACTTTCTTTTGTCTTACCGGATCAGCAAAGCTCTTCTTTGGGTATTTTAAGTATTTTACAGTGAAAAAAGTAGCTAAGGCAATAAAAACACTATTAATGAAAAACAGGTATAATGCACCAATTATATACTGAAACTCCCCTGTAGCAATCCCGTACCCTACAGTGCAGAGAGGGGGCATAAGTGCTGTAGCAATAGCTACCCCCGCAAAAACTGTCCCTTTTTCTTTCCTGCTTATCTCAACAATACCTGCAAAACCACCAAATAGAGCAATTAATACGTCAAATATGGTGGGCGATGTCCTTGCTAATAACTCCGAGGGGTTATCAAGTCTCAATGGAGATAAAATAAAATAGAGAGAGGAGGAGATAATACTTATAGCTACCATTATTAAAAGGTTATAAGCAGCTTTTTTAAGTAAAGCGAGGTCATTTATTCCCAAACTGTATCCAATACCTATTATAGGTCCCATAAGAGGGGAGATAAGCATAGCACCTATAATTACGGGAATAGAATTTACATTAAGCCCTACGCTGGCTATTACTATTGCGAAAGCAAGAATATATACAGTAGGTCCTTGAAAACAGATATCTTTTCGGATATTATTTGAAGCAGCGTCTGTATCTATATAGTCGATTAACGAGAGGATTTCCTTTGCTTTATTCTTAAATCGGCTAATAATAGAATTTTGATTATTAGTATTATCCATAAAAAATAGTTTTCACAAAAATACATTTTTTTTGTGGTTAAAGCATTATTTACTTACTTTTGCTTAATTAAAGACTATTAAATACATTATTATGAAAGCTTTTAGAGTTTTAGCGATGTTGCTTATAGCATCTACTCTCTTCACAGGGTGCGATTTCTTCCGCTCCATATTAGGAAAGCCTACATCCAAGGAGATAGAGAGAATGAAAATTGAAGCTGAAGCAAAGGCAAAGAAACAGCATCAGCTTGATTCAATTAATGCCGTTCAGGCTGAGGAAGCAGCTCGTATAGCAGCAGAAGAGGCTGCCCTGAGAAATTTACCTGACAGATATTATTTGATTCTTGGCAGTTTTAAGGTTGAATCAAATGCTACACGTATGTATGCAATGCTTGAAAAAAACGGGTATGTTCCTAGAACCATTAAATTTACAAATGGTTTCGAAGTAGTTTCAGTAAAATCGTTCAACAATTATCACGAAGCCTTGTTAGAGCTTGATAACCTCCGCTCTTATGAGTTTTGTCCCGATGATATTTGGGTTTATGATAAGAGACAGGGATTGCACGTTCAATAAAGTAATTTCTAACATAATTTTTTTTATAAGTGATGAAAACAACAGCATTCACTCATCATCATATTGCCCTTGGTGCTAAGATGGCTCCGTTTGCAGGTTACAATATGCCTATCGAATATTTTGGTATTAATGAAGAACACAATACCGTAAGAAACGGTGTAGGGGTTTTTGATGTCTCACATATGGGGGAATTTTGGGTTAAAGGTCCCAATGCCCTCCCTTTCCTACAGTATGTTACATCAAACGATGTTTCTCATCTTCACCCCGGCAAGATTCAATACTCTTGCTTTCCCAATGGTAAAGGGGGAATAGTTGACGACTTTCTCGTTTATTGTATAGATTATCAGACATATCTTTTAGTGGTAAACGCAGCTAATACTCAAAAAGATTGGGAGCATCTCTGTAAATATGCCCCTAAATTTAATATCACTCCCGGCAAAGAGCTTTACAATGCCTCTGATGAGATTTGCCAATTGGCAGTTCAGGGACCAAAAGCCCTTGAAGCTCTCCAGAAAATATGTGATCAGAATGTTACCGATATGGAGTATTATACTTTTAAGAAACTCAATATCGCAGGGATTAAAGATGCCATCTTCTCCATTACAGGTTATACAGGTTCAGGCGGATGTGAGATTTATGTAGCAAATGAAGATGGTGAAAAGCTTTGGAAAGCAGTTTTTGAAGCAGGTGCAGAGTTTGGAATTAAACCAATAGGTCTCGGTGCAAGAGATACCCTTCGTCTTGAAATGGGTTTCTGCCTCTATGGAAATGATATAGATGACACCACGCCCCACTGCCAATCGGTGGGGCGATTTTATTT
>CAYSND010000011.1:0-21669 GCA_964432305.1 uncultured Muribaculaceae bacterium
TTCTCCTCTTGAGAGAGGGTAATGGATTGGTTAACAGAATAATGTCCACAGCTTGTAGCTACTGTGGACATTATCAAGGTCATTAGATAGATTAGTTTTTTCACCGGTTAAGAATTAGTACATTTTCTATTTTACACGCTCTCCGTAAGATCTCTCTAAGGTGTTTACTCTTATTTTTTCACCTTGGTTTATAAAGAGAGGAACCATTATCTCTGCTCCTGTCTCAAGTGTAGCTGCCTTCTGTGCATTTGTGGAAGCAGTATCCCCTTTTACTGCAGGCTCGGTATAGGTTACTTCAAGCTCTACATAAGTGGGTAATTCGCATGTAAGGCATCTCTCCTCATCTGCAAGGAACATCATCTCCACAGTCTGCCCTTCTTTCATAAGGTCTGCATTATCGACAAGTTCCGGAGTAAGTAATATCTGTTCAAAAGTCTCACAGTGCATGAAATTAAATCCCATATCATCTTTATAAAGAAACTGATAAGGTCTCCTTTCTACAGAGATTATCTCTATTTTTTCTCCTGCCGAGTAAGTTTTTTCGAGGATTCTGCCATTTTCGAGATTACGAAATTTTGTTTTTACGAATGCCGGTCCTTTACCCGGTTTTACATGCTGGAACCATACAATGCAACAAGGTTTTCCTTCAAAGTTAATGTATAGTCCATTTTTAAAATCTGCTGTTGTAGCCATAAATAACACAATTAGAATACAAGGGGCAAATATACAAAAAAATTATAATTTAGTTAAAAATGACGCTACTTCTTCAAGTTGCCATTTAGGGGTTGAGGTAGCACCACATATTCCGACACTATCAAACTCATTAAACCACTCCTTACGGATATCACCACTATTTTCTATTGTATAGCTTCTTGGATTGACACTTTTACAGAGATTAAAGAGTACTTTTCCATTAGAACTCTCTTTACCACTGACGAAAATAATTATTGAATGGGTTTTAGCAAAGGTGGAGAGGTCGGAGTGCCGAGATGAGACTTGACCACAGATAGTATTAAAGAGTCGGAGGTTCGAGCTTTCCATTGTTGTTTTTAAAAAGTCCCCAATTTGGGAATACTCCTCAGGAGCTTTGGTGGTTTGTGAAAAGAGGGCAATCGGTTTAGAGGTGTCGAGGGTTCCCGTGCTGATGCCCCTCTTAATATCCTCTATATTCTCTACCACCAAGGCATCGCCATCCACTTGTCCTGTAAGTCCATTGACCTCTGCATGCCCCTTTTTCCCGAAAATTACCACTTGTCCCCCTTCCCTTTTAATCTCCCCGTATATCTTTTTTATCTTCTTCTGGAGTTTAAGAACCACAGGACAGGTGCAGTCAATAATCTCAATTCCATTCTTTTTAGCTAAACGGTAGGTGGAGGGGGGTTCACCGTGGGCCCTTATTAGGAGCTTGCACTCTTTCAATGAGAGCAAATCTTTATGGTCAACCACTTTCAGTCCCTTTTGTTCTAACCTTTTCAGCTCTGTATTGTTATGAACTATTGCCCCCAAAGAGAAGAGAGAAGGGGAGGTAGCAAGCTCCTTCTCAGCCTGTTCTATGGCACGAACTACCCCTGGGCAGCACCCTGAATTATTGTCTATTGAAATGTTCATCTATGTAATTTAAAATCCACTCCATCTGTTCCTCCACGCTCTTGTGGCTGTTATCTAAAAGGATAGCGTCAGGTGCCTGGGTTAGCGGGGCAGTTTCGCGATGGGTGTCGATATAGTCCCTCTCGAGTATGTTTTTTAGTACCTCCTCGAAATTTGCACTTTCCCCCTTAGCCAGCATCTCGTCTAACCTTCTCTGTGCCCGTATCTTAGGGTCGGCAGTCATAAAAAGTTTTAATTCCGCATTAGGAAAAACGGCTGTCCCTATATCCCTGCCATCCATTATCACCCTTTTCTTCTCCCCGAATTTTATTAAAGTAGCGTCCACATATCTTCTTACAGAGGGGAGTGCAGCTATAGGACTTACACTCTGTGAGACTTTTAATGTACGTATCTCTCTCTCTACATTTCTATCATCAATATAAGTTTCACTCTTTCTCCCCTCTCCTGTTGCACGGAAAGAGATTATTACATTAGAGAGGGCTTTATTTAACCCCTCTTCATTTATTTTATTTGAAGAGTCGATATACCCTTTTTCAATAGCAAAAAGAGTAACTGCGCGGTATAGCGCACCGGTATCAATATAGATATAACCGAGTTTTGAGGCTATAAGCTTTGCAAATGTGCTTTTACCTGTAGATGAGTACCCATCTATCGCAATAATAATATCCTTTATATTCATAGAATACAAAAGTACAAATTTTCATTATCTTTGCAGACAAATAAAATATGTGCGGATGAAAATACTTATAATTGATGATGAGCGGAGTATTAGGAATACTCTTAAAGAGATTCTCGAATTTGAAGGGCATGAGATAACTCTTGCGGCTGATGGAGTGGAAGGGGTTGAAAAAGCGCTGGCAACTAATTTTGATGCGATTTTTTGTGATATAAAAATGCCAAATATGGATGGGTTAGAGGTTTTGGACAGACTCTGTGAAGGGGGATGCGAATCGGCTGTTATAATGATATCGGGACACGGCTCTATTGATACCGCTGTAGAGTGTATAAAGAAAGGGGCGTTTGATTTTATCCAGAAGCCACTCGACCTGAATAGGATACTTATTACCCTTAAAAATGCAACTGATAAAACTGAACTTGTAAAGGAGACTAAGATCTTGAAAAAGAAGGTTTCCGGTATTCAGGAGATCATAGGAGTCTCTCCGGCTATTATGAAAATTAATGAGATGATAGAGAGGGTTGCCGGAACAGATGCAAGAGTCCTAATTACAGGCTCTAATGGAACAGGGAAGGAGTTGGTAGCCCGATGGCTTCATGAGAAGAGCGACAGATCATCAATGCCTTTTATAGAGGTAAACTGTGCTGCTATACCGAGCGAACTAATAGAAAGTGAACTCTTTGGACATGAAAAAGGGGCATTTACCTCTGCGATTAAGCAGCATAAAGGTAAATTTGAGCAGGCAGATGGGGGAACCCTCTTCTTAGATGAAATAGGGGATATGAGCCTTGCTGCACAGGCAAAGGTGTTAAGGGTATTGCAGGAGAATAAGCTTACAAGAGTGGGGAGTGATAAAGATATAAGTGTAAAAGTCAGAGTAGTAGCTGCAACAAATAAAAACTTGACTGAAGAGATTCGCAAAGGTGCTTTTAGGGAGGACCTATACCATAGAATCAGTGTAATAGTTATACATGTTCCCCCGCTAATTGAGAGGATTGAGGACATCCCTCTACTTGTAAATCATTTCATCGAGCAGATAAGTGGCGAATCGGGTAAACCACCCAAAAAAATAGAGCAGGCAGCTATAGAGGAGCTACAGAGACATAAATGGAGTGGTAATATTCGGGAATTACGTAATGTTACCGAACGTCTCATTATACTTTCAAATAGTGTAATTACTAAGGAGGATGTGCTTCAGTATGCTATCCCTATCGGAGGGTAGAGTTCCCTCTAACCATTGTAACTGTGCATATATTTAGGCAAATGAATATAGAAATTGGCACCGCCGAGTTCTGATGTCTTATACCCGATGGTACCCTGACTTTGGTCAACTATGTTTTTACAGATTGCCAAACCGAGTCCTGTCCCTCCACTCTTGGTGGTAAAATTAGGCTTAAATAATTTAGGGGTATTATCCGGACTTACCCCTGTCCCATTATCTTCTATTTCCACCTTGTAAAAATTACCATCTTCGCTCAGAGTCATTCTGATGTATCCATCTCTCTTATGCTCAATAGCTTGAATGCTGTTAGAGATAAGATTGACTAGTGCTCTGGTAATTTGGCTTTTTTTAGCGAAAATATATGCTACTTCAAAGGAGGAGTTGAAAACAAATGTGATATTTTCCCTATTATTAAAGAGGATAAACTGCTCTTTTAGCAGACCTTGTAGGTCTATCACACTACTCTCCTCATTATAGAATTTTGCAAAACTTGAAAACTCTGTGGCAGTATCGGATAAGATATCTATCTGCTCTATAAGTGATGAGGCAAGCTCATCAAGTTTATCTTCCCACCCCGGTATATTTTGTTGCTTTATTCTGATCAGGTGCTGAATGCTGAGTTTCATCGGGGTAAGTGGATTTTTTATCTCATGTGCTATTTGTCTTGCCATCTCTCGCCATGCCTGTTCTCTCTCACTTTGAGCAAGCTGCTGGGTACTTTCTTCAAGATCATCCACCATTTTATTGTATGCTCTTACTAGTACTCCAAGTTCATCCTTTCCTTTATAATTAATGTGCTCTGCCTTTTTAGAGACATCTATCTCTCTCATTCGCTTACTTAATGCTGTTAACGGTCTAGTTAATGAGTTAGAGAATGTAGTTCCTAATAAAACTGTAGCGAGGAGTAAAAGGAGATAGAGATTTATAACTGCTGCTATTATAGAAGAGGCGTCTGATTGAAACTCCGAATTGTTTAAGAAATAGGGTATGTTGGCTATTGCCACCATCTTCCCGTTTATATTGAAAATAGGGGCGTATAGGGAGTAATATGAGAGGTTTGCGATCTTCTCTTTGTTTATAAACTGACGCTTGGTCTCAATTATTATATTGTAATATGCGACAGGGTCTATTCTCGTACTGACTAAATATTGGTCGAAGACCTCAGGTTTAGTAGAGCGAATAAGTGTACCGAAAGGGTTATATAGATTAATATCGACTTGAGTGTTGTTAGCGACTTTATCCATTGCGTTAAACATCTCCATAGTATTTATTTCGTTATACTCCTGTGCATATTTACACATTTCGGAAAGTGTTGTCTGGACAGTGTGCAGTTTCTCCTCCATCTGGATTCTGTTATTCTCGTTTATCACATTCACAATAAGGATAACACTTCCTATCCCCATTGCAATAAGGGAGAAGACCATTGCTGCAACTAAAAGATATGTTATCTTCCTTCGGAATGATTGTGATGGGGAGATAAAATTATCCCCCTTCTTTTTCTCTCTCCTAAATCGGGTTAGGAGTAGTAGTGTGCCTCCGAAAAAGAGAACAATATATGAGTAGAATACAAGATAAGGGAGGAAAGTGCGGGCTTTTCTACTTACCACGATAACATTATCGTCGAAGATGTTATTTATAAAGTGGACATATCCATTTTTGGTTGTAAAATAATAGTTACTTTTTATATCCTCATCAAGTTCTACCGAATAGTTATACCTCCCTTTATAAGAGGTTAATTTACCATCAAAATATTTTGCGTAAGAGTAGTTAGTAGGGACTCTGCTATCATCTTTGTTCTTAGTGTCTAAAAGTAGAGAGGGGTACCCTATTGCTTCACTTGCTATTTTTGAGTCTATCTCTATAAAGAGGGTGTACCACCCATCGGGTTTTAGGAAACTAAATGCCCCGATATAACTTATTCTGCTCTTATAATTATTTACAAAGTAAAATGCTGAACGATTTGCTAATGGGATTCCGTATTTTCCTATAATCTCTCTATTAAAGAAATCGAAACAGTCAACGGGGTTGGAGTAGTTCTCTGTAATAAGCTTGTCGTTCTCTTTGCAGACAGTAACCCTTAAATTATATTTCTGTAGTACATTCCAGAGGTAAAGCTCATTAAGTCTGCTCTCTATCATCTCTGTACCATGAGGTACGCTTGCGAGCAATCTTATTAACGGATCTGAGGCAATATGACTCTCTATGGTTCTAAGCTGTAACTCAAGCGAAATATCTCTTTGGACAGAGAGTTTATTGGTCAACACCCTGTTTCTTTCAAACTCTCTTTTAAATCCATAGATACTTATTATGCTGACACAATATAGGGAAATAATTAAAATGTAGGCAATTACTTTTTTCGGAGCAAACATAGAAAGTCTATATTTCTTGTTAGAAATAATGTTTATCAGCTGGAGACTGAAAAGTAAGGCAATAAAGAGAAGTGCGTATGAAAAATAGACTAATATGGTATAAATAGAGATCTCCTCAAGTCTATATAATTCTAGAACAATGCTGGAGTTAAGTATTAATGACCTTAGGGTAAAGTGAATATAGATAACTAGAAATGTGGGGATAAGAATTAGACCTAGGGAGGCAATTTTCTTTATCTTCTTATTGGCTAGAGCATAAAACCTAAATATTTTTTTGCGCATTAAGAAGATGGCAAGTATTGCTAAAAAGAGTATCAGGTGGTTTAGAAGTAGATCCCCAAGGGAGTTAAATAGCCCTGCATCTGCGTAAAGAGTAGGGGAGAAGAATGGGGAGTCCAATTCGAGTGGCTTTGCCAATATAGACATTAAGATTCGAGAAATGAAAAGAGCAAAAATAACCACTAAGAAAGATTTGGTACTCCTTTTAACATATAGCTGGAAGAATGAAGCTAAGATGACGAAAAGTAGGGCTACCCACTTAAAGATGGAATTTGGCTCCTTATATGTTAGCGGCACATCAGAGACTATAGAGAAGAGAGGCTCCCCTTCTTTAGTAAAGACCACATTGGCTATATCCGTGTTTAATGGAACAGTGGTATAATGTTTATCAAGTCGGAGTTTGTCGTTAACTTTATTACTAAGCAGAGAGTTTTCAGAGGTGTAATCGGTTTTAATTTCGAGACCTGCAACTACCTTAACATTCTCTTTTTTATAGATCTTAACGACATACCATGAAGAGCCGAGATTTACATATTGATACCCTTCACCGATATAAGCTAAAGGGGTATTAAAAAGGTTTCGATTAGTCAAGTCGTTTATCCTATACCAAAAAGGGATTAGATCCACCTCATCATTGCTAATAGGGAAGAGGTTTACCCAACTCTGGAGAGTATCAGCATTGTACTTATAAAGTACCATATCTTCAGGAACCTTGTCCAATACCAACCACTCGCTTACAGGGGCATTCAGTGCTTTTTCGGCGTAATTTTCTAGAGTATTCAGCCTTGAAACTATTCTTTTCTGGACCTGCTTAGTCTCTTCAGCTGCTGTATCCTCTTTAACCTGAACAAAAGAGATGGCAAAAAAGAGAGCAGATATCAGTAGCAGGAATGTGGTCCCGTTACGAAAGCATACATCTGTTATTTTTTCCCAATATTTATTCATTGTGGTAAGGTTCCCCCTTTATAATTGTAAAAGCCCTATATAACTGTTCGGTAAAGAAAATTCTTATTATTTGATGAGAAAAAGTCATATCCGAAAGTGAG
Organism: uncultured Muribaculaceae bacterium; assembly: GCA_964432305.1. Taxonomy (GTDB): domain Bacteria; phylum Bacteroidota; class Bacteroidia; order Bacteroidales; family UBA932; genus CAYSND01. The sequence goes on from CAYSND010000011.1 coordinate 7,201, forward strand.
AGTTTTCCGTTTGAACGCTGATAAACTTTTTCTGAGAAGCCATAAGCTCCTCCTACCACAAAAACTAAGTTTTTTATCCCTGACACCATCTTTTTTTCCAAATTTTGTGCCCATGTTACCGAGGTAAACTTTCCCCCCCTTTCATCTAATAGAATTACCTCATCTCTATCGGAAATCTGTTTTAATATCAGTTCCCCCTCTTTTTCTTTAATCTGTTCTCTCCCCAATGCTCCTGTACCTTTTAACTCAGGAATCTCTATTCTCTGATAACCAATGTAATGACGTATTCTTTTTTCGTACATCTCTACTCCCTCTTTCACAAAAGGGGTGTCTGTTTTTCCGACTGTAAGAAAAATAATCTTCATCAAGATGGTATTTATTCTGCAAAAGTAAGACTATTCTATCAATTCTGAAACTTTTGATTGGCTTGAATTTTGCTACTTATTTTTTAAATTTGATTTAAAGATAATGGTTCGTAGTTTATTACTTTTTTCAGTAGCCTTTTTGATTCCCTTTGCAGTCTCGGCACAGCAGAATGAGCAGGATGTGTTTGTTCCTATTTCCAAATACATAGAGCAAGGTAATGCCGAAAATCTCTCTGCATGGTTCGCTGATAATTTGGAATTAGATATTTTAGGGACTAATAATGATTGTAGTAAAAACCAAGCCAGACAGATACTAAGAAACTTCTTTGTCAATTACTCACCTAAGTCTTTTGCAATAGTACATAAGAGTGGAAATCACCCTATAAAATGTGCCGTGGGATATCTTACCGCCGGAGGGGATAATTTTAGAGTAACTGTTTATGTAAGAACTACTTCATCAGGTAATAATATTCAGCAGATTAAGATAGAAAAAGAATAAGGTCTCTAACCTTAAATTTATGATAAAAGGAAAAACTTTAATTTCTCTCTCTCTTCTCTCTTCTGTGGGGATGGGAGCAGCAAACGCACAGCAGGCAGATAGTCGTCCCAATATAATCCTATTTATGGTTGATGATATGGGGTGGCAAGATACGTCTCTCCCTTTCTGGAAGGAGACTACCCCCTTTAATAAAAGATTTCAAACTCCAAACATGGAGAGGTTAGCCTCCCAGGGGATGCAATTTACACAGGCTTATGCCTGTTCTGTCTCTTCTCCCTCCCGTGTCTCTCTTCTTACCGGGATGAATGCTGCTCGACATAGGGTAACAAATTGGACACTCAGAAAGGACAAGAGTCAGGATACACATAGTGATTTGCTCGATTTTCCTATTTGGAATATGAATGGTATTTGCGAGGAGGGGGGAATACCTCATACTTATCAAGTGACTCCATTGCCAAGACTTTTGAAAAATAGCGGGTACTATACTATACATTGCGGAAAGGCTCATTGGGGAGCAATGGGAACCCCCGGAGAATCTCCGCTTAATTTAGGGTTTGATGTAAATATAGCAGGACATGCAGCAGGGGGTCCTGCATCATATCTTGGGAAGGATAATTTCGGAAATAGAACTGATGGTAAGGAGAATTCTCCTTTTGCTATTCCAGGGTTGGAGGAGTATTGGGGAAGTGATACTTTTGCTACTGAGGCATTGACTTTAGAGGCGAAAAAAGCTCTCGACAAGGCTAAAGCCCTTAACAAACCCTTTTTCCTCCACATGTCTCACTATGCGATACATGTCCCTATAAATAAGGATATGCGTTTCTATGGAAAATATATAGAACTTGGTCTGTCGGAAAAAGAGGCTGCCTATGCTGCTCTGATTGAGGGGATGGATAAGAGTTTGGGCGATTTGATGGAGTGGCTCGAAGAGAATAAAATGCAAGAGAATACGATTATACTCTTTATGTCTGATAATGGCGGACTTGCTGCCTCAGATTATTGGAGAGATTCTCCTATGCATGTCCAGAATGCACCACTTAGAAGTGGGAAAGGGTCTGCTTATGAGGGGGGGATTCGTGAACCGATGATCGTGAAATGGTCAGGGAAAGTCGCTCCGGGGAGCAAGTGTGATGACTATCTTATCATAGAGGACTTTTTCCCCACACTCCTCGATATGGCTAATGTGAAGGAGAGAGAGACACTGCAGCCTATTGACGGGGTCTCTTTTATCCCTCTTTTAGAGGGGAGGAGAGGTTCTAAGAGTCGCCCTCTCTTCTGGCATTACCCTAACCGCTGGGATGCAGAGGGTCCCGGAATAGGGACTACCAGCTCTGTCAGATTAGGGGATTGGAAACTGATATACTATTATGAATCGGGGAAAAAAGAGTTATATAATATTACCAAAGATATCTCCGAGACAAATGAACTTTCAGCCGAAAATCCTCGAATGGTAAAGAGACTCTCAAAGGAGTTAAGTAACCATCTAAGAAGAGTTCAAGCCCAGCTCCCCTCTTTCAAGGGATCCGGAAAACTCTGCCCACTACCGGATGAGATTCGATAACCTCTCATCTGGTGTTTGTATTATAATCAGACTTTAAGTTATAAAAGTTGAAAAAAATCAGTACTTTTGCTGCCGTAATTAAAAACAAAGTAAATGGAAGTTTTGTGGGCAGCACTTATATTGGTAGGAGTCTCTGTTTTTTTACTCTCATTCAATATAATATTCCGTAAAAAACCCTTTCCGGACTCTGAGATTTCTCATAATAAAGCTATGAGGAGAGAGGGGATTATATGTGCCAAAGAGGCAGAACTAAGGCTTTGGGGGAGAAAGAAGAAGAGGGGTACCCGGGAAGATAGTGAGGATGATTTGTGTGAGAGCTGTAGCGATATATGTAATAATGATATTTTTTCAGAAGGAGATAAATAATGAGTATAGTGGCAATTGTTGGTCGTCCGAATGTCGGGAAATCGACCTTATTTAATCGCCTTGTCGGAATGAGACAAGCGATAGTGGATGAAATAGAGGGGGTTACAAGAGATCGCCACTATGGGAAATGTGAATGGTGTGGTAGAGAGTTTTCTGTAGTTGATACAGGGGGATACACCACTAATACTGATGATATCTTCGAAGAGGAGATTCGTAAACAGGTGTTACTCGCTATCGAAGAGGCAGATATTATACTCTTTTTAGTGGAAGTAGGGACAGGAATTACCGATTTCGACCAGGATATTGCGAGAATTTTACGTCAGACTGATAAGCCCGTTATATTGACTGTGAATAAAGTAGATTCGGGTGCCAAGATGTTTGATGTATATGAATTTTATTCACTTGGACTTGGGGATCCTATAAATATCTCCTCGGCGAATGGGAGTGGAACAGGGGAGTTGTTGGATGTAGTTATTGGAAAACTTCCAACAGAGGAGCAAAAGTCTGAAGAGGAGAAGCAAATACCACGAGTTGCCATCATTGGGAAACCAAATGTCGGAAAATCCTCATTGACCAACGCCCTTTTAGGGGAGGAGAGAAATATTGTTACCCCTATTGCAGGGACCACAAGGGACTCCATTGAGTCTTATTATAATAAATTCGGTCATGAATTCACCCTTATTGATACTGCGGGGCTTCGAAAAAAGACTAAGGTTAAAGAGGACTTGGAGTTTTATTCTGTGATGCGCTCTATTCGTGCAATAGAAAATGCCGATATCTGTATCCTTATGCTCGATGCCCAAACAGGGGTTGAGGCACAAGATATGGCTATATTTAATTTGGTGGTAAAGAATAAAAAAGGGTGTGTGGTGGTGGTAAATAAATGGGATCTTATTGAAAAAGAGAGCAATACTATGAAAGAGTATATTGCTGCCATTAAAGAGCGAATGGGGACTTTTATTGATGTTCCTCTTGTATTTACCTCAGTTGTCAATAAGCAGAGGATACTGGATGTACTCGATGCTGTCTCTAAGGTCTCCGAGAATTACTACCGTAAGATTTCCACCTCTCAACTCAATGAGATAATGCTCCCTGAGATAGAGAATTACCCTCCCCCCGCTACCAAAGGGAAATATGTGAAGATTAAATTCATAACACAACTCCCGACCCGCTCCCCCTCATTTGCATTTTTCTGTAACCTCCCCCAATATGTCAAAGAGCCCTACAAAAGATTCTTAGAGAACAAACTACGTAGCCATTTCGACTTCACAGGGTGCCCCATCCAGATCTATATGAGGCAGAAGTAGAAAAGCTTCCATTATTCCAAAATACTTGTTACATTTGTTGAACAAACAGATGCCCCTCATCATCTAATTTTTTATTTAAAATGTTGGGACTTTATCTTTTACTCTTATCGATTATTGTCGGGCTAATATATCTTGCCTATTGGATACCCAAAAGACTTGGAAAAAGAAAATTAGGATTATGGCTCTCCGGTATTTTTATAGCAGGTGTTTTTATCTTGGTAATGGCAACTGCTTTTAATGACAAGTTTTTCTTTGAATCGGACGCTAAAGAAAAATTGAAAGAACACAATATAGAACTTATAGATGACTTTAAAATCGTTTCTAATGAATCCGATGGATTCATGGACTCTTTTCATCATTTCGTATTAAAGATTTCCCCTTCTGATAGAGAAAGGCTCATTGACCAAATAAAATCAGCTAAAAATTATCAAGAAGGAGTTCAAGATATGTTCGATTTGCGATCGGGAAAAATCAGAAATAGTGAGAAAGATACCTTCTTCACAGCGAACTATCAAGATGAATGGAGTTACATATATGAATATTTTAAGCCCAATAAAGAGGGTTATGCCCCAATCTGGATTACAATCTCAATTTCAAAGAGAGAAAACATATTGGATTATCTGTTAGTAATTGACTGAGAAATAGAAATTTCCATCATGTCAGCTTTTGCATCCATACCATCGTATAATGCACTTTTCATGCAAAAGCTAACATACCTAAAAACACAAAACCACTCCCCATCACTCCTCAAGCGAGGTCAGTCAAAATACCACTGTCAGCTTTTGCACAGCCATAGCTCTGTAGAGCACTTTTTCTGCAAAAGCTCACAGATCCTCAGACGCGCCTGAGGAGGTTTGCAATTCAAATGCCCTGTAGTGTGGATTCCCTGCAAACCTACACAGGATTTTGACAGATTCGGCTTTTTTTATGAGGAGGTTTGCACATAGAATGCCTGTAGAGCGGTTTTGGTGCAAAGCTCCACACAGTTTGTTGGCACGTAGAATGCGTATAACGAGAAAATGGGGCTAACATGGTAGGATTTATTGGGGAAATGGGGAAATCTCAGTGGTTAGCGCATCACCAGGATAAACAAGGGGAGTACAAATATAATGTTATCCAATATAGCTACAAAATTGCTTGCAGTTTTAATGTAGAATAATTATTATATTTGTAAGGAAATAAATAGCCTTAAAAGCACCAATCAATGAAAAATATTACAACTACATTTTTACTACTTCTTTTAGCTTTATTAAAAGTAAGCGGGCAAACAGCGGTAACGGAGTTGAATGGTTTTCGAATTGGACAATACCGAGTGACTGCGACAAACGAGTTTGGACAATCTATTCAACAAGATAAATACGAAGATGGTACTGAATACGAGGTTTTCATAATTAACCCTGAGAGGAGTGCGTATATGGTTTTTGAATATGCTGCCGGAGCTACAGAGATAATTTGGTCAATTCAAATATCAGGTAATTACGCAGCAGACATCGGTTTTAAGGGTCTAAAACTTGGGGTTGATAAAAAAGAAGTCCAAGCTGTATTGGGGATGCCGGACGGTATAGTTGATATAGGCGAATATGGTGAACAGTGGGGTTACGATGAGACAAATTATTCAGTAGAGATATCGAAGAGTGGTAAGTTATCAAGTGTCAAAATCATCGACAATTATTCAAGTAATACACCTGACTTAACAAAAGTTCCTAAATTTCATGATGTTGTGAAATTATTGACTTCTAAAGAGAACTCTGATATTGCCTCTATTTTAGCCCCCGGCATTGAAATTTATTATAAAAATCAAACATTGTTTTTCAATAAATCATTAAAGAGAGAAATAGAAACTGACTACTCAAAACTCTTCCAAACGATCCGAGAAATCAGTAATGGGCTTAGTGCAATTAATAATTCTGATGAAAACTCATACGAAGAAAATATGCGAATTGTATTAGGAGAAAATGCGAAACACGTAATTAAAATCAAAACCGGACACATTATAAAAGAGATAGTATTTGACTATATCAACGGAGAATATCTAATTTGGGAAATCAATGCACAATAACTTTAAACACACTTACTCTTATCCAAGAGTGGGTTGTCGGTTATTTGAATCATTTGGGGCATTTGGTGTTTTTTGAAAGAGGAGGAGGCTTGGAGCTGGATAATCCTGTCGAGAAGTTCCGGTGCCACTCCTGATGCCAATATCTCTTCACGGCTCTTTTTCTCCTCTATCATTGAATAAAGTATAGGGTCAAGAATGGGGTACTCCGGTAGGGAGTCGCTATCTTTCTGACCTATGTAGAGTTCGGCGGAGGGTTCTTTAAGGATTATGGCGGGAGGAATAACCTCTTCATCGCAGTTCAGGTAATTTGCAAGTTCATAAACCTGCATTTTATAAACATCAGCCAAAACCATTAATGCACCTGCAAGGTCTCCATAAAGGGTCCCGTACCCGACAGCTATTTCACTCTTATTGGAGGTATTTAACAGGAGTGCCCCTGTTCTATTGGAGTATGCCATTAGGATAGTCCCTCTTATTCGTGCCTGTAAGTTCTCTTGTGTGTTATCCCATTTTAGGGGCTCTGAACCCATAAATGGGAGAGTATCTTTAATAAATCTATAGTAGAGCTTCTCTATGGGGACTATGTGATATTTGATTTTGAGATTATTTGCTAAATCGACAGAGTCGCTAATGGAGTGTAGGGTGGAGTATTGGGAGGGCATAAGAATTCCGTGAACATTCTCTTTGCCAAGCGCCTTTACAGCCAATGCAGCTACCACTGCGGAGTCTATCCCTCCGGAGAGTCCGAGTACAGCCCCCTTTCGTCCCGCCTTTTCAAAGAAAGAGGCAAGAGAACCAACTAAAGTGTTGTAAATAGATTCTATGTTAGTCGAGGGGAATGCCATAATTAAAATACAAAACTTGTGCTTATAGACTGGAAGTTATAAACTTTATTGAGGACATCAGCAAAGAGTTCCGCAACGGAGAGAACTTTAATTTTGCTTATATCTGTATCAGGGGAGTATCTTAATGGAATGGTATCTGTAACCACCACCTCTGATAATGCAGATTTATTAATCTTTTCGTAAGCGTTTCCTGATAGAACGGCGTGAGTAGCTAAAGCCCTGACGCTAGAGGCCCCCTTCTCCATAAGCATATCAGCAGCTTTGGCTATGGTACCTGCTGTATCTATCATATCATCCACTATTATTATATTTTTCCCTTCTACATCTCCAATAGCAGTCATTGAGCCTACAACATTAGCCTTTTCTCTCGACTTATGGCAAATTATAAGGGGACATTCGAGTATTCGAGAGTAAGCATTTGCTCTTTTTGCACCTCCCATATCGGGAGCAGCAATCGAGAGGTTATGTAGATTTAATCCTCTAAGGTAGGGGAGGAAGATGGAACTTGCATAGATATGGTCAACAGGGAAGTCGAAAAATCCCTGAATCTGGTCAGCATGAAGATCTGCTGTCATAACTCTGTCACACCCTGCTGCATTTAGCAGATTGGCTACCAATTTAGCCCCTATCGAAACTCTCGGACGATCCTTCCTATCTTGTCTTGCCCAACCAAAGTATGGCATTACAGCTATTACTTTATATGCAGAGGCACGCCTGGCAGCATCTATCATAAGAAGAAGCTCAAAAAGGTTATCAACGGGAGGGAATGTCGATTGAACAATAAAAACCGTAGAACCTCGTACCGATTCATCGAAAGCAGGTTGGAACTCTCCGTCACTAAAAACAGTAACGATAGACTTCCCTAAGTCCATATTAAGAGCTTTAGCAATCTTTTCTGCGAGGTAGCGTGAGCCTCTACATGAAAAAATTTTAATAGTGTGTGTTTGATCCATATCGTTATTTTATTTCTTTTAATATATTCTCTATGTAATCAAGTACCTCCTCTCGTCCTGAAGAATCTTTGGCAGAACTTGTAAATATTGGTGGAAGTTCTTCCCAATATTCGAGGATGGAATTTTTTATCTTATCAGTCTGAGTCTTTAGTGCCTCCTTCCCAAGTTTATCACATTTGGTAAAGATAATGGAAAAAGGGATACCTCCTTCTCCAAGTTCAATCATAAAATCTAAATCTATCTGTTGTAGATCGTGTCGGGCATCTATTAATAGGAAGAGAAGAACCATATCAGAAGATCTGGTGATATAGTCTTTAATTATCTTTCTTAACTTTTCGGATGCGGTTTTAGAGAGTTTTGCATATCCGTAACCAGGTAAATCGACAAGGTACCATTCGTTATTTATTAAGAAATGATTTATAAGCTGCGTCTTACCAGGAGTCGAAGAGATATGAGCAAGTTTTTTTTGTCCGCACAACATATTAATAAGTGAGGACTTCCCGACATTTGAGCGTCCGATAAAAGCAAATTCGGGTGCCCTGAATTTAGGGATATCGCTGATTCTCTGACTACTGCCGGCAAAAGTTGCTTGGGTTATTTTCATTACGAATGAATTTGTCTGCAAATCTACAAAAAAATGTTATATTTGTGGGTATGTCAGAAATTAAAGGTATAACTTTATTTGAACTTCAAGAGAGAATTAAAAACTCCCTTTCCGTTTCATTTAATCATCAGATTTGGATAAGGGGGGAGATCTCCTCCATTAAAGCCAATGTCTCCGGGCATTGTTACATTGACCTGATAGATAAAGATGAGGATGCTGCAAATGTTACTGCTACGGCGCGTGCTGTGGTTTGGAGTTCATATTGGAAGATTCTGAGGCCTTATTTTGAATCCACTACCGGTTCCCCGCTCTCTGCAGGGATGAATATTTTAGTGAAGGTTCAAGTTCAGTACTCGGAGTTATATGGATTGACACTTGTTATTTCTGATATTGACCCAAGTTATACTGTGGGGGAGCTCGAATTGAAAAGGATAAAGGTTATTCAGAGGTTGAAAAGTGAAGGGATGTTCGAGATGAACAGCTCCCTCGAATTTCCTGCGCTCCCTAAAAGATTTGCGGTTGTCTCTTCGGAGCAGGCAGCAGGTTATAGGGATTTTATTGAGCATCTGCACAAGAATGATTATGGGTTTAAATTTTATACTGAGCTCTTTTCTGCACCAATGCAGGGTGCCACTGCACCTCAAGGGATAATTGCTGCAATGGAGCAAGTCGCTGAAGGTGAATTTGATGCGGTGCTAATCCTTAGAGGAGGGGGCTCCGCAATGGACCTCTCTTTCTTTGATGATTATGACCTTGCTGTCAATATTGCTCAGTTCCCAATACCGGTTCTGACCGCAGTGGGGCATGATCAAGATTACCACATTTGCGACATGGTGGCATTTCACAACTTGAAAACTCCCACCGCACTTGCAGATTTTATCCTTGATATTTACCTTGGTGAGGATGCAAGAATCCTCTCCCTCGCTTCGAGGCTTTCGCTTGCCCTTGTGGGAAAATACAAGAGTGCAAACTCTGACCTCGATGCGTTGTTGCAGAGAATCAAGCACTCCACCCTCCTTAGGTACTCAATGGAGAGGGGGAAGGTTGATCTTCTGGAGCAGAGGGTGGCTAAAGGGAACCCTTTTGCGCTTCTTAAATCAGGGTATGCTATCGCAATGAAGGAGGGGAAACGGCTCGACTCCGTTGCAATGGTCGCGGAGGGTGAAAAAGTGTCGGTAGTGCTCAATGATGGGATAATTGAGTGTTTAGTAGAAACAATAAAAAACAAATAATATGGCAAAAAAGGAGAAATCGTACCAGGAGGCACTCTTGGAACTTGAAAAATTAGTTGCGGAGATTGAGAATCCTCAAAGGTCGCTGACTGAAATTTCGGAGGATGTTAAAAAGGCGGTTGAACTTATTTCGCAGTGCAGAGAATTGCTGAGAAAAAGCGAGGAGAATCTAAATAATATTACTAAATTTACAGATTAATAGTTTTTTAATATGAGGGTTTCGAAAGTAATATTTGTTTTCTTTGTGGTTTTTATGCTGCTATCTAACTCGTTTGCAGCCCTTTCTCAACGCAGATCACATATAGTAGAGACTGATTCTCTCCCTTTGGAACTAAGTAAATACCTTAATGATAGTCAAAGTAAATATTTTCAAGACCCTATATCCCCCCAATTTGTTCTCATTGACAGGGATGCTAAGATGTTATTCTCGTTAGGGGGGTATGTAAATGGGCTTGGGTATGTCAATACATCTCTCTCCTCAAGTGGGGGAGGGGTTAAGAATAAAGGGATGGGGCTTGATATGGAGAATTCGAGACTTTTTTTAAAATATATAGGGAAGATTCAGAATAGAAAGATAGAGGCTTATCTTGAGACCGATTTTAGCGGAAAAGGGGGTACTCCGAGGTTAAGACAGGGGTATATTGAAATCAATAATCTTAAAGTGGGGCAGGGGTGGAGTTCTTTTATGGACCCCGAAACCCCTAAAACCATTAATATAAATGGACCAATGAGTCTCTCTAACAGACTCTCCCCTCAGATAAGGTATAAACTCCCACTCTCAGAAAAGATGTGGGTTTCGGCAGCTGTTGAGTTCCCTTCGGGGATCTCTGCACTTGTACCATCAGGTGGAGGGAATCAGAGGGTGATCGACCCTATTCCTTATATTTATCCTGATATCCCTTTAGCCTTTAATCTCGATTTAGAGCGGTGCCACCTCTTTGCCTCTGCAAGTTTGAGACTACTAAATTATCCCTCTTTTGAGACCTTTTTTCAGAATAAATTTACTTTTGCCGCTATGGCAAGTGGTAACTTTGATATTATAAAGAGAAAAAATTATAGCCATAAACTCTATATCCAAGGGGTTTATACTCTCGGCATGGCAGATTATCTATATGAGTTATCAGGTAGGGGGATGAATATTATAGTTTCGAGTAATCTCCTCTCCCTAAATATAATGCCGGCTTTTGGGTGTATGGGAGGTTATGAAGTGGAGTGGGGTAAAAACAGTCTGAATATCATCTATTCGAGGGCTCAAGTACTCGATATTATGCCTGTTGGAATGGGGCTCTATCGTTCAGGGGAGTCTGTCTCTCTTAACTACATAAGAGAGGTGTTTAAGCGGGGGAAGGTGGGCGCGGAGGTTGTCGCTTTACGAAGGGTAAATACGGCAGATGCTATAAACTATAATATAAACTTAAATTTAATGGTCAAATATGATTTTTGATAAAGATACATTTCTGGAACCCTATAAAAGGGTGATACTGGAAAGACATCATGCTATCCAATTAAAGAAGCAGGAGTTTGCAGGGTATGGAAAGACTCTCTATTCCAGAGTCAATAATCATCTCTACTATATAACTCATAGACTGGGTGAAAGTTTGGTCTTTCATGAATGGGCTCCTAATGCTAAGTCCATCTATCTTATAGGGGAGTTTAATGGTTGGAAACGGGAAGAGGCTTTCGCTTTCAGGAGTGTCGGGTCGGGGAATTGGGAACTTATAGTACCTGCTTCTAAAATTCCCGATAAGTCTCTCTATAAACTTTATATGATTTGGAATGGTGGTGAGGGGGAGAGAATCCCTGCTTATGCCACCCGTTGTGTTCAAGATCCTGTTACAAAGATATTTTCTGCGCAGATTTGGATACCGGAGAAAAAATATAGATGGAAAAATAAGTTCATTAAAAAAATAGACAACCCCCTTATTTACGAAACACATATCGGAATGAGTTCTGAAAAAGAGGGGGTAGCCACATTTGAAGAGTTTCGCGTTAAAGTTCTCCCATACATTGCCGATTTGGGGTATAATACCATCCAGATAATGGCTCTACAAGAGCACCCTTACTATGGCTCTTTTGGGTATCAGGTCTCCAATTTTTTTGCTTTGAGTTCTCGATTTGGCACCCCTGAGGAGTTTAAGAGATTGGTGGATGATGCACATGGTTATGGGATAGCGGTTATAATGGATGTGGTTCATTCTCATTCTGTGGATAATACACTTGAGGGACTTAGCGAATATGACGGTACTGATAACCTCTATTTCCACTCTGGGGAGAGGGGGCGTCATCCTGCGTGGAAATCGCGCTGTTTTAATTATGGTAGAGATGAGGTGCTCTTCTTCCTCCTTTCAAATCTAAAATACTGGATGGAAGAGTATCATTTAGATGGTTTTAGGTTTGATGGAGTTACGAGTATGATCTATTTCGATCATGGTTTAGGAAGGGATTTTACAAATTACTCTTTCTATTTTGATGGGGGTCAGGATGTGGATGCTCTGATTTATCTCGGCTTGGCAAATATTCTTATAAAAGAGATGCACCCACGCTCAATCACCATTGCAGAAGATATGAGCGGAATGCCCGGACTTGCAGCCCCTTTTGCAGAAGGAGGATTTGGGTTTGACTATAGAATGAGTATGGGGATAGCCGACCACTGGATAAAATGGATTAAGGAGTTAAAAGACGAAGAGTGGAAAATGGGGGAGATATACTATCAGTTGTCAAACAAAAGGGTTGATGAGAAGACCATTAGTTATGCCGAGTGTCATGACCAGGCGATGGTAGGTGACAAGACGATTATTTTCAGACTGATGGATAAGGAGATGTACTTCTCTATGAACGTGGATTCTAAAAACTTGATTATCGACAGGGGAATCGCGCTTCATAAAATGATAAGGCTTATAACAATAGCCACTGCCGGTAATGGATACCTTACCTTTATGGGGAATGAATTTGGTCATCCCGAATGGATAGATTTTCCAAGAGCAGGAAATAATTGGTCTTATTTCTATGCAAGACGACAATGGTCGCTTGTAGAAAATCCGCTACTCCGCTATAGACCTTTAATGCTCTTTGACAAGGAGATGATAAAACTCTTTGATGAAAATAATATTTTGAGGCACCCTTTATTTCAGTTATATGTCGATGAAATAAAAAAAGTTTTGATTATTGGGCGTGGAAGTTTTATCTTTGCGCTTAATTTTAACCCCACACTCTCTATTAGCGACTTGTCTTTTGCCGCTCCGGCAGGTAAATATGGGATTGTTTTAGATAGCGATGCCAAACGATTTAATGGTTTCGGGCGTGTTAAAGGGGATATAGAACATTTCACAGAGCATTTTGAAGGTGTTGATAAACTTTCCATATATCTTCCGAATAGGACTGCTTTAGTTTTAAAAAGAATAGATTAAAAGATACATTATGTCATATCTGAAGTTTAGTAAAACAGAATTGGTAAATTTAGAGTACTCGCTTAAAAGGGAGATACTCTTTGCTAATAGGGCTGGGGGGTATTGTAATACTACTCCTGTATGCTGTAACACAAGAAAATATCATGGATTGCTTGTGGTGCCCATTGATAAGTTTGAAGGGAAAAAACATATTCTTTTATCTGCTGTCGATGAAACTCTTATTCAGCATGATAAGGAGTTTAATCTCGGAATACGATGTTATGGTGATGTTTATGAGCCAAGAGGACATAAATATATTAGAGACTTTGAACTTTCAAAGGATTGTACCATTACATATAATGTTGGTGGTATGATTTTTAGCAAGTCTCTTCTTTTCCTTAAAGAAGAAAATCAACTTCTAATAAAATATACTCTTTTAGAGGCTCACTCCCCTACCACACTGAGGCTAAAACCATTTTTGGCTTATAGGGATATTCACTCCCTTACAATGGCTAATGATGTGGCTAATACGGGATTTACTCATATTGACAACGGTGCTAAATATAACATGTATAACGGTTTCCCCGATCTTAATATTCAACTGAGTAAAAATGCAGACTATTATCATCTTCCTGGCTGGTATAAAGGGGTTGTTTATAATGAAGAGAAGAGAAGAGGGTTTGAAAGCAAAGAGGATCAGTTTGTACCCGGATATTTCGAAATGCCGATAGCTAAAGGGGAATCAATTATCTTATCCGCTTCATTAAAATCTGTCTCCTCAAAGGGACTTAAGCATCTATTTGAAACTAAATATGAGCAGGCAGACTCAATGGATGATTATGACTCATGTACAAGGTTAGCTGCTAAACAGTTTATCATAAATAATAATGGTGAAACTGAAATAGCTCTCGGTTATACTTGGTTAGGGAAGGGACTTCGTGAGACTTTTATAGCCCTACCTGGCTTAACTCTCTTTAACGATGGGAATGAGGCTGCATTTGATGCCGTTTTGAAATCTGCATATAAAATTTATGAACGCCAATTATTAAATGGCTCTAAGCAGGTGGAAGCCTCTTTGTGGCTCTTTTGGGTGGCACAACAATATTCTCTCTATATAGGGGATGAGGAGAAAGGGTGGAAGAAATTCAGGACTATCCTTAAAAAAATAGCTGATAGCTTTGTATCCGGAGAGAGAATGGGGGTTCTTTTGAAAAAGAACGGACTCCTTTGGGCTAAGATGAATAGGGTGGCTTTAACTTGGATGAATGCTTATGACTATAATGGCGACCCTA
>CAYSND010000012.1:0-20756 GCA_964432305.1 uncultured Muribaculaceae bacterium
ACTCTTGATGCTCAGTTAAAAGAATATATTGACAATAATTTGAGTTAATTTTCTCTCCTTTACTTTAGCCGTTAAAGCACTCTTTGCTAAAATCAACAGAATTTAAATACCGAGCCAACTCGATGGATGAAGGCAGGCCTTGGTGACCTTTCGGGGGATTACGCTTTGCGTGACGATGGAAGTTTGATTCCAAAATCGGAGCTCAAATCTTATTTATTAAGATTTTATGAAAACAGTGCTTTAACGGCTTTTTATATGAATGAACATAAAACTATATATATATGGAACTAATTATAACAGCGGTAATTTCGGCAGCAGGGGCTATAGGGCTCTACATTATTGTACGAAACATTATATTAAAAAGGAGAGGAAGTGAGATCATAAAAAATGCAGAAATTGAAGGGGAGAACATAAAAAAAGAGAAGATTCTGCAGGCTAAAGAGAAATTTCTTCAGTTAAAAAGCGAACATGAGCAACATATCAACGAAAGGAATGCTCAAATTCAACAGACTGAAAACAAACTTAAACAGCGTGAACTTGTAATCAACCAACAAACTGCAGATCTACAGAAAAAAATTAAAGAGTCTGATTCCATTAGAGAAAATCTTAAAACTCAAATGGAAATAGTTAATAAAAAAAGTGAAGAGTATGATAAACTCCATCAGGAGTCTATTGAAAAGATTGAGGCTATAGCCGGTATGTCCGCAGTAGATGCTAAAAATCAGTTGATAGAGACTATGAAAGCGGAGGCTAAAACTGAGGCTATGTCTTTTATTAGTGATGTGATGGACGAAGCTCGATTAACAGCAAGCAAGGAGGCTAAAAGGGTTGTAATTAATACTATACAAAGAGTAGCCCCTGAGACTGCCATAGAAAATGCCGTTACCGTTTTCAACATAGAGAGCGATGAAATAAAGGGGAGGATAATTGGTAGAGAGGGGAGAAATATTAGAGCCCTTGAAGCTGCTACCGGAGTAGAAATAGTAGTGGACGACACACCTGAAGCTATTTTACTTTCAGCATTTGATCCAGTAAGAAGAGAAGTAGCACGACTTGCCCTTCATCAACTTGTAACAGATGGTCGTATTCATCCGGCACGTATTGAAGAGGTCGTTACAAAGGTGCAAAAACAACTTGAGGATGAGATAATGGAGACAGGGAAACGTACTTGTATCGATCTGGGTGTTCATGGTCTTCATGCAGAACTTATTCGCCTAATTGGAAGAATGAAGTACCGCTCCTCTTATGGACAGAACCTTCTTCAACACTCGAGAGAAGTAGCAAATATATGTGCAACAATGGCTGCTGAAATAGGTCTTAACCCAAAGACAGCTAAAAGAGCCGGGCTGTTACACGATATAGGGAAAGTTTCTGACGAAGACTCCGAACTTCCTCACGCTATCCTAGGGATGAAATTAGCAGAAAAATATAAAGAGAAACCTGAAATTTGCAACGCAATAGGGGCACACCATGAGGAGGTAGAGATGACCTCACTTATCTCCCCCATAGTGCTTGTAGGGGATGCTATTTCAGGTGCCCGTCCCGGTGCTCGTCGCGAAGTAATTGAGTCATACATTAAGAGATTAAAAGATATGGAAGGAATTGCCTTAGCACACCCGGGAGTCACCAAAACCTACGCTATTCAGGCAGGGAGGGAGCTAAGAGTAATCGTTGGAGCTGATCAAGTTACGGATGCTGATGCTGAACTACTCTCATCAGACATAGCTAAAAAGATTCAGGAAGAGATGGTTTATCCTGGTCAGGTAAAAATCACAGTTATAAGGGAGACCAGATCTGTGGCGTTTGCAAAATAAAAAAGAGCAATTACACATTTGTTAAATAAAAAAAGGTGGCTGATTTAGCCACCTTTTTGTTCATAATTTCGATAAAAACTTTTCCCTGTTTATTATAAAACGTTCATGAACTCCTTCTCCTATTATATTACCTGCAGAATCTGTTGCAGTAAGCGAAAAAGTTAACTTCCTCTCCTCTACGACTGTAAGTATCGATTTTGCCTCTATTCGCTCTCCTATTTTGGAGGCTCTAAGATGATTTACGGAGATTTTAGTGCCTACAGTGGTAAACCCCTCTTCAAGTTCTGACTGGACGGAATCAAATGCTGCTCTCTCCATTAGCCCTATTAATGAGGGAGTCGAGAAGACATCAACTCCTCCCGACCCCACTGATGAAGCACAATTAGATTTTTCTACTATTAAAGAGCAGGTAGTTGTTATTCCTATTCTCATAGAACTTTAACAGCTTCCATTCCTACTTTAATTGCCTCTTCGTTCATTGGTATAAGGTTATGATGACGAGGAGGAAGAGATTTCTTCAATCCGTTTAGGACATTTTCCATGGTAACAATAGGTTTCATCTTTAAGAAGGCACCTAAAATTACCATATTGTATGCCTTTGCATTTCCTAATTTAGCTGACTCATCTACAGCATCTATCTTACATATAGTGATATCTTTCCTATTAGGATGACGAGTAATTCCATTGGGATCATAAATAAGCAATCCGCCAGGTTTTACTTGTGGTTCGAATTTATCTAATGATTGTTGATTCAGAATGATAGCAGTGTCAAATCTACTAAGAATGGGTGAACTAATCTTCTTGTCACTTACTATAACACTTACGTTACAGGTACCACCACGCATTTCAGGACCATAAGAGGGCATCCATGTAACTTCTTGGTCTTGCATAATTCCACCGTAAGCAAGTATTTTACCCATTGAGAGGACTCCTTGTCCGCCGAATCCGGCTATTATAATTTCTTCTTTCATAATCTTAATTTTTATCTATCTTTAATATCTCCAAGAGGATAGGCAGGGAACATATTCTCTTCCATCCATTTATTAGCCTGAACCGGTGTGAGTTTCCAACCCGAGTTACAAGAACTTACTATTTCCACAAATGAAGTCCCTTTATTAAGGGCTGAATTTTCAAATGCTTTGCGAATAGCCTTTTTAGCTTTACGAGCTGCAATAGGGTTCTGAACAGACTGGCGTGTAACATAACAAGTCCCATCAAGCTGTGCTATAAGTTCAGTTATTTTTAATGGGTATCCATTAAGTTCAGCAGTTCTACCATAAGGGGTGGTGGAAGTAACCATTCCAAGTAGGGTAGTAGGTGCCATTTGTCCTCCGGTCATACCGTAAATAGCATTGTTTATAAATATTACAACAATATTCTCTCCTCTGTTACAAGCGTGCATTATTTCAGCAGTTCCAATAGAAGCAAGGTCACCATCTCCTTGGTATGCAAAAACATATTTGTCAGGCATTAACCTTTTAGTGGCAGTTGCAAGTGCGGGAGCTCTTCCGTGGGCAGCTTGTTGAAAGTCAATGTTAAAATAATTGTATGCGAAAACGGAACACCCTACCGGTGAAACACCGATGGTCTTATCCTGAATCCCCATTTCATCGATAACTTCTGCAATTAGTTTATGCACTGTACCATGAGAACACCCCGGGCAATAGTGCAATACTGTATCTGTTAAAACAGGAGTCTTTCCGTAAACCTTATTTTCGGGTTTTATTATATCTTTTATATCCATAGCATCTGATTATTTAATTGTTTTTTCAAAAGCATTATAAACTTCTTCAGGGGATGGAATAATACCACCTTGACGACCAAAGAAGTTAACCGGTACTCTTCCGTTAGCAGCAAGCCTTATATCTTCTATCATCTGTCCGGCACTAAGCTCAACAGACATTATGGATTTAAGGTTAGGGATTAGTCTGTCAATCTCTTTAGTAGGGAATGGAAAGAGGGTTATCGGACGAAGAAGTCCAAGTTTTATCCCTTTTTCTCTCGCTATTTCCACTACATTCTCAGAAATTCTCGACATACAGCCGTAGGCAACTATTAGATGTTCTGCATCTTCACATTGGAATGATTCAAACATAACATCCTCTTCCATGCTTTTATATTTAGCACTTAACTTTAAGTTAAGTCTCTCTTGAACTGCTGCTTCAAGAGCGAGGGAGGTCACGAAATTAGCTTTTCTATCGGAGCCTTTCCCTGTGGTAGCCCATGAATATGACATCTTCTTAATCTCTTCATCTGTCCAACGAGGTTTTGAAGGTCTTAGTTCTACTTTCTCCATCATTTGACCAATAACTCCATCTGAAAGTATCATAGCAGGGTTACGGTATTTAAATGCAAGTTCGAAAGCTTTGTCAACAAAATCATACATATCTTGTGCTGATGAAGGGGCAAGAACTATCATACGGTAATCTCCATGTCCACCCCCTTTGGTAGCTTGGAAATAGTCCCCTTGACTTGGTTGAATGGTTCCGAGACCGGGACCTCCGCGAACAACATTGACAATCAAACAAGGTAATTCTGCACCGGCGAGGTAGCTTAAACCTTCACACATAAGGGATACTCCGGGGCTGCTGGATGAGGTCATTACCTTTTTACCACAACATGCTCCTCCATAAACCATATTGATAGAAGAAGTTTCACTTTCTGCCTGAAGAACCACCATACCGGTAGTTTCCCAAGGTTTTTCTTTCATTAGCGTCTCCATCACTTCGGATTGGGGAGTGATAGGATAGCCGAAGTAGCCGTCACAGCCACAGTCTATTGCGGCAAATGCGATGGCTTCATTTCCTTTCATTAAAATCTTTTCTGCCATATTGTTCTTTTTTAAATTTTTACACGATAAACAGTTATTACTGCATCAGGACATACTGTTGCACAATTTGTACAACCGGTACAATTCTCGGGATTAGCCATGTGCATGTAATTGTACCCTTTGCTATTGACCTCTTTGGCCAATGCGATGGTGTCAGTGGGACAACTTACTATGCAAACGCCACAGCCTTTGCATTTTTCAGTGTCCACCACTATTGCTCCTTTAAGTGCCATATCTTTATTGTTTTTAAGTTATTATTTTGTGTTTAAAAAATTAAATCCTTTTGCGACTCCCTCTATTACATATTGCCACCTTATTATTATTCCGATAATCAAGAGTATACCGACCCAAATCAATCCTTGCGTGGTGGTAGTCTGTCTCTTATACCAAGTGGCTATCTTCTTGAACATAGCAGGAGTCTATTTTTCAATCCTAATTCTCGCATCTACTGCGATTACCTGTTTTGAGTTTCCGAGAAGAGGATTTATATCCATCTCAAAAATTTCAGGTGCCGCAGAACAGAGTGCGGAGGTACGTCTTATTATATCAACGAACTGAGAGATATTTACTCCTTCTTGTCCCCTCATCCCTTTAATAAGTTTATAACTTCTAAGCGAAGAAATCATCTCTTCTGTCTCTATTTTAGAGAGAGGGGAGAGGGCGTAATTAATATCATTGAATGCCTCCACATATATCCCTCCAAGTCCACATAAAATTAAATGTCCAAATTTATCCTCCCTTTTTGCCCCTACAAAAATCTGTGTTCCCGAAAGCATAGGCTGAAATAATACTCCAATGGTATCGGGGATTCTCATCATCCTCTTGAACTCAGTAGTAAGTGTCTCATCATCATTTACATTAAGAGAGACTCCACCTATATCTGATTTATGAACAGGACCTACCACCTTCATAACCAAAGGATAACCTATTTCTCTTGCCGCTTCGAGAGCTTCTGCAATGGTAAATGTTACTATCTCTTTTGCCCTTAATATTCCTGCTGCATCTAACAATAATTGAACTTGCTCAGGCTGTAGATATCCATTGGAATTAGTATCAATTACTTTTCTGATTAATTTCATATCCACAGGGGGGGTAGTATTATCTGTTATAATCTGTGGCATATTCATTATGTTAGCAATAGCTGCCCCGAGAGATACTTCATCCGGAAAACTTATATTTCCTTTGGCTTGGAACTCATTAATCTCCCCTTCAGCATTAATTACAGAAGGAATAACCGGATAGATAGGTTTCTTAGCTGTTTTCATCTTTTCACTAAGCAAATCGAAAACATCATATACAGTGTTTAACCCGGGATTACCAAATATAACCGTCATGGCGTCCACATCAAAATCATTTTGACAAGCATCAATTATCTCACCAAGCTGCGCTGCGGTTCCTGTAGCAAGAAAATCAATTGGGTTAGCTACTGAAGAGCCCGGATATAGTTTAGACAATAACTGTTCTGCTTTTGCTCCGCTAATATGCGGTACCTCAATACCATTAGAAGAGAGGACATCTGTCTGCATAACGGCAGGACCGCCTGCATGCGTTATTACTGCTATCCTTTTCCCTTTTGGTTCAGGAAAAGTAAGGGCAGCGGCAACTGTTACAAGTTCAGTTCTGCTATAACATCTGATAATACCGGTTTTCCTAAAGAGGGCTGTTACCGCTTTATCAGGGGAGGCAAGGGCACCTGTATGAGAGGTAGCTGCACGACTCCCTGCTTCACTATATCCTGCCTTGATAGCTGCTATCTTAGCTCCTTTCTTTATCAATGAGGAGGCATGCTTGAAAAGCTTCTGAGGGTTATTTATACTCTCTATGTATAACATTTTAACCTTAGAGCTAACTCCATGCACATATGTTTCATCTAAATACTCCAATACATCTTCGACTCCTATTTGAGCACAGTTTCCTACTGAAAAGACGCTACCAAAGGAGATACCTAGTTTAATACCTGTTTCGAGAATAAATACAATAGTGGCTCCGGAGCCGGAAATAAGATCAACTCCACCTTGTTTTAACTTCGGAATAGGCTGTGTAAAAACTCCTGTATAATTTGGAGTCATTACTCCAATACAGTTGGGTCCTATAAGACTTGTATTGGCATTATTACATATTTCTGTTATCTTACTCTCTAAAATAGCCCCCTCTTCACTGTCTTCATGGAATCCGGCAGAGAGAATTATAATAGCTTTACAAGATTTCTTTTTACATAGAACCTCGACGGCATTAAGACACATCTTAGCCGGAATAGCTAAAATAGCTAAATCTACAAAAGGGATCTCCTCAATGTTTCTGTAAGATTTTACCCCTTGTGTGGAGTCCGATTTGGGATTAACGACGAAAAGTTCGCCACTAAAATTAGTGTTTAATAAGTTACGTAGAGTGGCTCCTCCAGGCTTGTGGATATCATCAGAACCTCCTACGACTACTATGCTTTTGGGTGATATTAACTGTTTTGTAATCATCTCTTCGCAATATTTTGGCAAATATAATAAAAAGTCAATAAATTAGGCATAATATCTTATAATATTTAACAAATTGTCAATAAATTCTTATTAATTCCAATTTTTAAGAATAAATTTCTTATTCTACTTACTAATTTGTACTTTTGTTAAAATAAACTTTTTGTTAATATGAGTTCCATTTTAATTAAAAACATTATTCATAATGGTGAGTTAAAGGATATTCTAATTCTTGAAAATCTAATAATAAAAATAGAAAAAGATATTCTTTATGATGCTGATAACATTCTTGATGGTAAAAAAATGACTGTCATCCCAGGTCTTATTAATATGCACACTCACTCTGCGATGACTCTTTTAAGGGGATTCCAAGAGGATCTTCCCCTCTTCGAGTGGTTACAAAAGGTTTGGGAGATAGAGGCAAAATTAGATGAGGAGATGATATATTGGGGGACTAAACTTGCCTGTTTAGAGATGATTAAAAACGGTATCACCTGCTTTAATGATATGTATTGGCATATTCCTTATGCAGAAAAGGCTATTGATGAATCCGGTATGAGATCTGTTCTCTCTTATGTATTACTTGATAACGGGGATTTAACTAAAGCCGAACGTCAGAGGAGAGAGTGCGAAGAGGCTTATCAATTATCCAAAAACTGGAGTTCTAGAAATCGTTTTGCAGTGGCAGTACATGGCGGATACACTGTAACAGAGGAGAACATGCTTTGGGCTACCAATTTCGCTTATGATCATAACCTACTCCTTCATATTCATCTTTCTGAGACTCAGAAAGAGCTAATTGGCTCTATGGAGCGTTACGGGATGTCCCCTGTTAAGAGGATGAAAGGTCTCGGAATGTTAAATGATAATGTAATAGCTGCTCACTGTGTCTGGATTGATGAGGAGGATATAGATATATTGGGGAGCAGGAGGGTTAATGTAGTACACAATGTAAATTCTAATCTAAAGCTCGCTTCCGGTTATAAATTTAAGTACAGAGAGTTAAAGAGGGCAGGTGCTAACCTTACCCTTGGGACAGACGGGGCAGCCTCTTCAAATAATTTAGATCTTCTGGAGGCTATGAAAACTACTGCTATTATGCAGAAGGCATGGAGAAATGATCCGAGAGCTATGCCATTAAATGAATTAATGGAGATGGCTACTATTAATGCAGCAAAAGCGTTAAGAATCAACGCCGGTAGAGTAGAGGTGGGTGCATTGGCAGACTTAGTGCTAATAAATACAGACTCTGCCGCCTTTACTCCAAACCTTAACTTTGAGGCTAATCTTATCTACTCTGCCAATAGTTCTTGTGTGGATACTCTTATATGTGACGGGAAAATTCTTATGAAATCGAGAGTTATCCCCGGAGAATCTGATATTTTAAAGAAAGCCAACGAAGTGGCAAACAATCTTATTTTGAAATCCAAAACTCAATAAATATGAACGAAAAATTAATTGCAATAAAAGAGGCTTCTGAATACATCAAACTTCGCCTTGGAGGTCGATATCCCCATATTGGGATAGTGCTTGGGAGTGGACTTGGAAAATTAGCAGACAAGATTACTAATCCAATAGTTATAAAATATGGTGATATTCCTCATTTTGCCAAATCTACTGCAATAGGGCACAAAGGGAATTTTATAGCCGGAGAGCTTGGTGGAAAATTTGTCTTAGCAATGCAAGGGAGATTCCATTATTACGAAGGGTATCCGATGGATAAAGTTACACTCCCTATTCGGGTTATGAAAACATTGGGAATAAAGTACCTATTCGTATCAAATGCAGCAGGAGGCGTTAATTATGATTTTAAAGTAGGGGATCTGATGATTATCCGTGACCATATAAATCTCCTTCCTAATCCTTTAATTGGACATAATCTTGATGAATTTGGTCCTCGTTTCCCAGATATGACACGTCCTTATGATATTAATCTGATAAAAAAAGCAGAAGAGTTAGGTGAGGTGCTTGGAATTACTTTAAAGAAAGGGGTCTACCTTGCAGGAACGGGACCCTCTTACGAAACTCCATCTGAGTACAAATATTTCAGAATGATAGGGGCTGATGCTGTCGGAATGTCTACTATTCCTGAAGTTATAATAGCTCGACACTCTAATATACCTGTTTTCGGAGTTTCAGTTATTACTAACGAGGCACACGATGATTATGCGGAGGACTTCTATAATGATGGAGATGATGTTGTTAAAGCTGCTGATGCTGCTGCAGATAAAATGACTACTCTCTTTACAAAATTAATTGAGGAGCTCTAATAGCATACAATATGGAGAGGGTTTTAGATTTTGACTCTGTAGAGATTAATAGAAACGGCGACGGATTGGTGATATTAGATCAGACAAAACTCCCGGCTGAAGAGTCTTTCTTAACTTTAAAAACCCTTGAAGAGATTTATGATGCCATATACCATCTCAAAGTTAGAGGTGCCCCTGCTATAGGTATTGCTGCGGCTTATGGGATTTATCTCTCATTGATACCCTATGTTAATGAGGAACGTGATTTTTTTGTATTAAATTTCAATAAAAATAAGGAGTACTTGCTTAGTGCAAGACCTACTGCGGTGAATCTTGGATTTGCCCTTAGGAGGATGGAGGATTGCCTTAAAGGGTCTCCCTCACTCCCTTCCAATGAGCTACTTAACCTCCTTCGTAGGGAGGCAGATGCCATCAAAGAGGAGGATAAAGAGTGCTGTCTGAGAATTTCAAAGCACGGACTCTCATTGCTCCGTCCAGGATTCGGAGTTTTAACTCATTGCAATGCAGGTCATCTTGCAGTTTCGAGGTATGGAACGGCACTTGGTCCGATTCACCTTGCATTGCAGGGCGGAATGCCACTGAAACTCTATGTGGATGAGACAAGACCCTTGCTTCAAGGTGCGAGACTGACTGCATACGAACTAAAAAAAGGGGGGGGTGATGTTACTCTGATATGCGACAATATGGCAGGAGTGATAATGAAAGAGGGGAAGGTAGATATTGTCATGGTGGGGTGCGACCGTGTGGCGGCAAATGGGGATGTTGCAAATAAAGTGGGAACATCTTCACTTGCAATTATTGCAAAGTACTACGGGATTCCATTTTATGTGCTTGGACCCTCTTCCTCCATTGATACTGAAACCCCGACAGGGGAGGGCATTGTCATAGAAGAGCGTCCCTCTTACGAAGTGACGGATCTCTATTTTTCAAAACCAATTGCCCCTAAGGGGGTTAAAGTTTATAACCCTGCCTTTGATATAACCCCTGCGTCATTAATTTCCGGTATTGTCACTGAAAAAGGGATTTTCACTCCCCCATATAATTTTAAAAAGAATGATTAAGAATCTTGTTTTCGATCTCGGAGGTGTTATAGTTCCTCTTAATAGAATAGCTTGCCTTAGAGCTTTCGATGAGATAGTAGGATATAAGGATTTTGGGGAGATACTTAGCTCCTATAGACAGATGGGGTTTTTCGATAAATTTGAGTGTGGAAATATAAGTGCAAAGGAGTTTCGCTCCATTATCCGCCTTAATGCATCCCCTATAAAAAATGGTAAATCCCATATTGTTACGGATAGAGAGATAGATTATTCTCTTAATAGGTTTCTATTAGACATTCCTCAAGATAAAATAGAGACACTTCTTTTCTATAGAGGGGACTATAGGATGTTCCTTTTGAGCAATACAAATCCTATTGGTTTTGCCAAATGTAAAGAATTGTTTCTCGACAAAGGGTACAAAATGGAGTACTTTTTCGAGGAGCTGTTTCTCTCTTATAAGATGAAAGTTGCAAAACCTTCACCTGAAATATTTATTAAGATGCTTGCAAAGGCTGATATGAAAGCAGAAGAGACTCTCTTTATCGATGATGCTCCTGCTAATATTGAGACAGCTAATGCTCTTAATTTCAAAACATTGTTATATAATCCTAAAGATGATTTATATGTTAAAGTTTCTGAGTCTCTCGAGCGGGAGCAATGCTAATTGCTATTATATAGGCAATGATAATTTAGGGTTACTAATAGATGCCGGATTGAGCGGTAGAACCATAAAGAAAAGACTTGCAGAGAGTGGTATAGATATGGAATCCATACAGATGATATTGGTAACTCATGAACATATTGACCATATAAGACACTTGGGAGCACTCGCAGATAAACTTAGTCTCCCTATATTTACCACTGCAAAGGTTCATAAGGCTTTAGAAACTCATCCACTTACTGCCGGCTATATTTCAGGGTGCAAAAGGGTAATAAAGGAGATGACCCTCTCTGAGCATCGTGGGGTAAAATTTCTTGCTTTCACTGTCCCCCATGATGCAAGTGAAACTGTAGGGTACTTTATAGATTTTTCCGGGCATAAATTTGTATTTATGACTGACTTAGGGGATATTCCTGATTATGCAATAGAGTATGCTCGTCAGGCAGATTATGTAATATTGGAATCTAATTTTGATAAAGAGATGTTGTTAGATGGACCATATACAATGGAGCTGAAAATGAGAATTCTACAAGGTAATGGCCACCTTAGCAACGAACAGTGTGGTAATGCTTTGAAGAAAATATATAATGGGAATCAGAAAGCTATATTTCTATGCCATTTGAGTGAAAATAACAATTCTCCCGAGAAGGCTTATAATTCTGCTCGATTCGCACTCTCTTCAATAGGGGTGGAGGTTGGACGTGATGTGAAGTTATATTGCCTCCCGAGAAGAGAATCTTCTCCGGTTTTTTCTTTTTAGAAAAAACCGTGAAAGATTCTATATTTTACCCCCCTATAATCCCCCTTGGGGGATGGATGCACGACACTTTAGTTTACACACTTCGTGTGGAGGATGCACGCTGCTTATCTCTTTCCACCTGCTTCGCAGGCACGAGCCGCAGCGGTCTGCTGATGCAGACACCAAGCGTTGGTTTACACACTTCGTGTGGTGGATGCACGACACTACTGTCTTTCCGTTTGCTTCGCAAACCCGACCCGTGTCGGTCGTCTGATGACGACACCTTACTGCGTAAGGTTAAATGCCCTATAATCCCACAGTGAGAGGTATTTAGAGCAATAAAAAAAGAGCCAACAGATGTTGGCTCTTTTATGCATATTATTATAATTATTAGATTTGAGGACCTGAAGCGACTAAAGATTTACCTTCAGAATTTGAGGTAAATTTGTTAAAGTTCTTCACAAAACGTCCTGCAAGATCTTTTGCTTTAACTTCCCAATCTTCCCTGTTTGCATAAGTATTGCGAGGATCTAAAATATTGGTATCAACCTCTTTAAGTGAAGTAGGAACTGCAAGGTTGAAGTAAGGAATAGTGGTGGTCTCTGCTCTGTCTATGGACCCATCTAAGATTCTGTCGATTATAGCACGTGTATCTTTAATAGAGATACGCTTTCCTGTACCATTCCAACCGGTGTTTACTAAATAAGCAGTAGCTCCGACTTTTTCCATTCTCTTAACAAGTTCTTCTCCATATTTTGTGGGGTGAAGTGAAAGGAATGCTGCTCCAAAACAGGCTGAGAATGTAGGAGTAGGTTCAGTAATACCTCTTTCAGTACCGGCAAGTTTAGCTGTAAAACCAGATAGGAAATAGTATTTGGTCTGATCCGGGGTAAGTTTTGAAACGGGAGGAAGCACTCCAAATGCATCGGCAGTAAGGAAAATAACTTTTGTTGCATGCCCTGCTTTGGAAATAGGCTTAACAATATTGTCAATATGATAAATAGGGTAAGAGACACGTGTGTTTTCAGTTACACTCTTATCTTTAAAATCTATCACACCTTTCTCATCAACAGTTACATTCTCAAGAAGAGCATCTCTTCTTATAGCGTTATAAATATCAGGCTCATTCTCTTTTGAAAGGTCAATAACTTTCGCATAGCACCCCCCTTCGAAATTGAAAACTCCATCATCGTCCCATCCATGCTCGTCATCACCTATTAGAAGACGTTTAGGGTCAGTTGATAGGGTGGTCTTACCTGTTCCAGAAAGTCCAAAGAAAAGTGCTGTATCGCCATCTTTACCTACGTTGGCAGAGCTATGCATAGAGGCAATCCCTTTCAAAGGCATAAGGTAGTTCATATATGAGAACATCCCTTTCTTCATCTCTCCACCATACCAAGTGTTAATGATAACCTGCATCTTCTCAGTAAGATTAAATACAACCGCAGTCTCTGAGTTTAGTCCGAGTTCTTTATAATTATCAACCTTTGCTTTTGAAGCAGTTAAAACCACGAAATCAGGCTCGCCATAATTTGCAAGTTCCTCTTCTGTAGGACGAATAAACATATTCTTTACAAAATGTGCTTGCCATGCAACCTCCATAATGAAACGGAATTTCTGACGGCTATTCTTATTTGCACCGCAGAAAGTATCCATTACATAGAGTTTTTTGCCTGAAAGTTGATTTGAAGCTATCTCTTTAAGTTTGCCCCAAGCCTCTTCGGTAACAGGTTTGTTGTCATTTTTATATTCATCGGATGTCCACCAGATAGTATCCTTAGAAACATCATCCATTACGAAAAACTTATCTTTAGGAGAGCGTCCTGTATAGACACCTGTCATTACATTAACTGCTCCGGATTCAGTCATTTCCCCTTTTTCATACCCGGTCAAAGAGGGATCCATTTCTGCTTTATATAGCTCTTCATAACTTGGATTATAGATAATCTCGGTGACATTCGTAATACCATACTTTGTTAAATCAATTTTTGCCATTTTATTTTAGTTTAAAATTATTATTTAGGAATAAAAAATCTTATAATACCTGCAATTTGTTTGCCAAAGATTAATATTTATTAACTTTGTTGATAACTAATAATAAGTGATAGATGATTGAGGAAATTCTAAAGCAATATTGGGGCTTCACCACATTCCGTGATATGCAGAGAGAGGTAATAGAGAGCGCCTTATCTGGAAAGGATACCCTTGCCATACTCCCGACAGGAGGTGGTAAATCTATCTGCTTTCAAATTCCCTCTTTAGCTACTGAAGGGCTCGCAATAGTAGTTACCCCTCTTATTTCCCTTATGAAAGATCAAGTCGAGAATCTAAATAAGCGTGGAATAAGGGCAATAGCCATCTATTCCGGAATGACTCCCCATGAAATAGATATTGCTTTGGACAATGCCATCTATGGGGATTATAAGTTTTTATATCTATCTCCTGAACGCTTAAGAACAGAGATGTTTAGAGTAAGAGTTAAGAATATGTCTGTAAACTATATAGTCGTGGATGAAGCTCACTGTATATCGCAATGGGGTTATGATTTCAGACCGGATTATATGAGTATAAAGGAGATTAGAGAGATTCTTAATGGAGTACCGGTAATAGCACTAACAGCCACCGCTACCCAAAAAGTGGCAGAGGATATAATGGATAAATTGGGATTTGAAGAGAAAAACAGTATTCGTTCCTCTTTTTTACGCCCAAATCTGGCCTACATTGTCAGAAAAACTGAAGATAAACTAGGACAACTTCTTAAAATCTGTAACTCTGTACTTGGATCTGGTATTGTATATGTCAGGGAGAGGAAAAAGAGTGAAGAGATAGCTGCATTTCTAAAATCTCAAAATATTGAAGCAGATTTTTACCATGCCGGTATAAGTAGCCAGGAGCGCTCACTCAAACAGGAGCGTTGGAAGAGTGGGGATTTAAGGATTATTGTCTCTACCAATGCATTTGGAATGGGAATAGATAAGCCCAATGTCAGGTTTGTAACTCATTTCGATATGCCAGAATCGGTTGAATCGTATTTCCAAGAGGCAGGTCGTGCCGGGAGGGACGGAGTTAAATCCTATGCTACACTCCTTTGTAATAAAAGCGATATACTCCGTTTACACCAAATCTATAGGATTACTTTCCCTGACCTAGAATATATTGCAGATCTCTATCAGAAAGTTTTTAGTTATTTGGGGCTTGTATATGAAGAAGGGGAGGGGCAGACCTACAAATTTAACCTCATAGAGTTCTCAAAACAATATAAACTCCATTCAGTCTCTGCATTTTATGCTATTAAGTATATAGAGATGTCAGGATACTGGACATTAACAGAAGAGATAGATAATCCAAGCCGTATTACTTTTATAGTTAATAGAGATGACCTTTATAAAATTCAGCTCTCCAACTATCACCTCGACACCTTTGTAAAGGCGCTTATGAGGCTCTATCCAGGGCTCTTCTCACATTTGGTAGCAATAGATGAGGAGTTTATCGCCAAAACAATAAAAGACTCCCCTGAGAATGTTAAAGGGAATTTGATTTCACTCTCAAGGAAAGGGATTATCAAATATATCCCTCGCATCCGTTCTCCGCTTATCTCCCTTAATAATGAAAGACTTACACCTAAGAACCTCTATCTTTCGCAGAGTAACTACGATTCACGAAAAGAGGTATTCAAAGAGAGGATGGATAAAATAATCGAGTATGCAACAGATGAGAGTGCAGAGAACTATAACTGTCGTAGTCAAAGGCTTCTTGCTTACTTTGGAGAAGAAGACTCCCCAAAATGCGGTGTCTGTGATTTATGCCTAAGCAAAGATTAACTTAATTCAATGAATCTCTTTAGTTCCAAATAGAGCCTCTGGGTAGGGAGCCCCATAACATTCTCCTGAGACCCATTAATATTAGTAATTCCTATATGCCCTATCCATTCCTGGACTGCATAAGAGCCCGCTTTATCATAAGGATTAAAAGTGTCGAGATAATAGTTTATCTCCTCATGTTCTAATTCTCTAAAAGTTACATCGGAACTCTCAGTAAAGATAATATGTCGTTTATGGTTTCTTATACAGACACTGGTTAGAACCGTATGTGTGTTATCAGAGAGAAGAGAGAGCATATTAAAAGCCTCTTCTCTATCTTGTGGCTTTCCAAGAACTATTTCCACACTTACCTTATCTTTACTTGGGCAAAAGACTAAAGTATCGGCTGTTATAAGTATTTCATTATCCGTAAGTTCACGATGAAAACCGATAGATTTACGATAAGCAAGTGTCTCTGGAATAAGGTGATGAGAGAGTTCATCAGGGTAATCCTCGTCAACATGAGATGTCCCATCTAACTCAAAATCAACACAAATGGCTTTAAGGAGATCTCTCCTTCGCGGAGAAGAAGAGCCTAAAATAATCTTAAAATCTCTGATTTTATCTCCTAAAATTGCCATATGTACCTGAAAAATGATTAACATTAAAAACCCATTTTTCTTGAACCTTTAGAACTTGTTCTATGAGTTCTCTTGCACACCCTTTCCCTCCTGCATGTGTGGATATATAGTCACATACCTCTTTAACTTCCACTACAGCATCCGAAGGACAGGCAGCAAGTCCGCAAATTTTCAGGACAGGAATATCAGGAATATCATCACCCACATAAGCAACCTCTTCGGGAGATATCTGGTGCCTAGAACAAAAATCATAAAAATCAGGTGCTTTATCTCTTGAGAGCTGATAAATATCCTCTTCCGGAATAGATAATGCAAGAAATCTTTTTAGAATACTATCAGAATTTCCTCCGGTAATAATTCCAACCTTAAAGTCATTCATAATAGCCATTCTCATCCCAAATCCATCTTTTGAGTCAAATACTCTTAGTAAATCCCCATCAAGTGTGGAGAGAATGCTCCCATCAGTTAATACTCCGTCAACATCGAAAACAAATGCCTTAATTTTGTGAAGTCTGTTTTTATAATTACCCATAATTTATATATCTATCTTTTTATTATATTTTTCAGCAATTTTTTGACTTAACTCTTTATAGAGCTCCTCATACTCGGAAAACCCAAGTTTATGAAGTAACTCCAAATGTTTATTTATAGTGCTTACATCTTCCCTTATGGCAGGTCCCGTCTGCATAACAGTCGGATGAACCAGGAACGCCTTTCTTACAGTTTCAATAGTAGCAGGGAGTAGTAGAGTGGGGCTATGTCCTGCAATATCAAATGCTACTGAAAGGAAGTAATTTACGAAATTACAAGAAAATACCGCTGCAGTATGCATCCTGAGACGTTTTTCCGAATCACAAAAAGTATAATCGGAATTAAGACTACCTAACATCTCTATTAACAACTCTTTAACATCATCATCACTTGCTTCCAATAGGAATGGAACTTCATTAAAAACAATATTCTTAGACTTACTAAGTGTCATAAGTGGGTAGAGTACTCCGTATTTACACCCCTTTTCTCCAAGGGGAGCAAGCTCTGAAAGTGAAGTAGCTCCAGAAGTATGAAAAACAATAGGCTTCTCGGTACCAATGCTTAGTGAAAGGTTTTGAATAACCTCCAGTATCGCCTCATCAGTAACAGCAATAATAATTATTTTCGAGGCAGTTAATGGTTCCAAGGTAGAGGAGAACTCTGTCTTTTGTCCCGATTCCCTTAGAATAGCTGCAAGTCTCTCCCCGTTTTTTTTACTTCTGTTGTATATATAGTCTATAGCATACCCACTCTCAGCCAAAGCTAAAGAAAACCTTACGGCAACATTGCCTGACCCGATTATAGAAATGCCGAACTTACTCATACAACATATTTGTTACTTGAGTTAACAAAGTTGTTTTATGTCCTAAGCCTGAGCAGAACCAGGAGTGAAAGGCATAGGAATACCCCCTTTAGGATTATTAATATTTATCTCTCCAAACTGACTCTCAAATTTAGAAAGATTATCGCTTAGAGCCATAAAAAGCCTCTTTGCATGTTCAGGAGTCATTATAATTCTACTTGCCACCTCTGCTTTAGGTGTGCCGGGAAGCATTCTGGCAAAATCAAGTATAAATTCACTGGATGAATGGGTTATAATGGCAAGGTTAGAGTAGTTGCCTTTTGCCACTTCGCTACTCAGTTCTATACTGAGTTCATTTGATGGTTGTAAGGGTTGAGACATAAAAATTGAATAAAAATTTATGCAAAGATAGCATTTTGATTAAATTTGCAGGTTATATTAAAATTAATTTGAAATTTAAGAGATTTATGGAGATTCCCAGCAAGTACAATCCTGCCGAGGTAGAAGACAAATGGTATTCATATTGGTTAAAACATAACTTTTTTCATTCGGAACCCGATGAGAGAGAACCATATACAATAGTTATCCCACCTCCAAACGTCACCGGAGTGCTCCACATGGGGCACATGCTTAACAATACCATTCAAGATGTATTGGTAAGGAGAGCACGAATGCATGGGAAAAATGCCTGTTGGGTCCCCGGCACAGATCACGCCTCTATAGCTACAGAAGCAAAGGTAGTAGCAATGCTGAAAGAAAAGGGGATCGATAAATATGATTTAACACGAGAGGAGTTTTTAGAATACGCTTGGGAGTGGAAAGAGAAACATGGTGGAATAATTCTTCAGCAGTTGAAAAAATTAGGTGCCTCTTGTGACTGGAACAGGACTAAATTTACCATGGATCCCCCTTTAAGTAAGGCAGTTATCAACACTTTCGTCTATTTTTATAAAAAAGGGTATATCTACAGAGGTGTAAGGATGGTAAACTGGGACCCTAAAGGGCTTACTGCTGTTAGTGATGAGGAAGTTATCAGGAAGGAGACTAAGTCAAAACTCTACTATCTTCGTTATAAGATCTCGGAGAATGGAACCCCTTCTGATAAGTTTATCGTTATAGCCACGACTCGCCCTGAAACCATTATGGCAGATACAGCAGTCTGTGTTAACCCTGAGGATGAAAGGTATAAGGAGCTTAAAGGGAAGAGAGTTTTCATTCCTCTGATTAATAAGGAGATCCCTATTATCCAGGACTCTTATGTGGAGATGGAGTTTGGTACAGGGTGTTTGAAAATTACCCCTGCTCATGATATTAATGACTATGAAATAGGGATCAGACACAAGCTCCCTGTGGTAGATATTATCGACCAGTTTGGACGCCTTAATTCTGATGCTCAGATACTTGTGGGAGAGGATCGCTTTATCGCAAGGAAGAAGATAGTGAAGATGCTTGAAGAGCAGGGGCATTTGGAAAAAGAGGAAGATTATATCTCCCAGATAGGGTATTCGGAGAGGACAGACGAAGTTATCGAGCCTAAACTTTCGCTTCAATGGTTCCTTAAGATGGATGAGTTGGCAGAAGAGGCTCTAAAAATGGTAGAGAGAGATAGGATTAAGTTAATCCCTGATAAATACCGCAATACATACCGTCACTGGATGGAGAATGTCCGTGACTGGTGTATTTCAAGACAGCTCTGGTGGGGACAGCAAATCCCTGCCTATTACCTTCCTAACGGTGATTTTGTGGTAGAGGCAACTCCTCAGGAGGCAATTGCGGCAGCAAAGAAGATAGACCCCTCTTTAACTCTTGAAGACCTAAAACAAGATGAAGATGTACTCGATACTTGGTTCTCCTCTTGGCTCTGGCCCATCTCTGTTTTCGATGCTGAAAAACCGGGGTTCCCCGATAGAGAGCCAAATGCAGATTTGAAATACTATTATCCTACTAATGATCTGGTTACAGCCCCTGAAATACTCTTTTTCTGGGTAGCAAGGATGATTATGGCAGGGGATGAGTTCTGCGGAGAGGTTCCTTTTAGAAATGTTTATCTTACTGGAATTGTGAGGGATAAGAAAGGGAGGAAGATGTCAAAGTCCCTTGGAAACTCCCCGGATCCTATTGAACTTATGGGGGTATACGGAGCAGATGGGGTTCGTTTGGGGATGTTGCTTTGCAGTTCTGCAGGGAATGATATTCTCTTTGATGAAACTCAGGTGGAGCAGGGAAGAAACTTTTGCAATAAGATCTGGAACGCCTTCAGACTTGTTAAAGGGTGGCAGGTGGATGAAACCCTACCGCAGCCAACTCACTCTGAATTAGCAATTAATTGGTTTGAAAACAAACTCAATAAGACCATAGAGACCATTGATGATCATTATTCAAAATTCAGGATTTCAGATGGTTTAATGACTCTTTACAAACTTTTCTGGGACGATTTCTGTGCTTGGTATCTTGAGGTTATTAAGCCCGAATTTGGGAAACCTATAGATAAAAAGACCTACGATAGTACCCTTATTTTCTTCGATGCATTATTGAAATTATTACACCCAATAATGCCTTTTATTACTGAAGAACTTTGGCATAATTTAGAAGAGAGAGCTGAAGGAGAGACCATTATGTTAGAGAATCAGCCTATTGCCAAACCATATAATGACTCTATAATAGGCTCTTTTGAGCAGGGTATGTCGGCAATAGTTAATATTAGAGCCATTAGACAGTCAAAGAGTATCTCTCCTAAAGAGGAGCTTCCTTTGATAATTAAAGGAGGATTCCCTAATGAGATAATCTCTGTAATAGAAAGGATGGCAAATATTTCATCTACTCAGATAGTTAAGGAGATAGAGAATAGAGATTCAGGTGCTCTCTTTATGGTGGATACATTTGAATTTTTCATCCCTTTGTCAGGTTTTGTAAATGCAGAAGATGAGGTAGCAAAGATTACTGCCGAAATAGAGCATTTAGAAAAGTTCCTTAAAGGGGTTCAGGCAAAACTCTCAAATGATAAATTTGTGGCAAATGCCCCTACAGAGGTGGTGGAACTCGAAAAGAAGAAGAAGAGTGATGCAGAGACTAAACTTGCGAACTTGCGAGGTGCATTAGAAAATTTTGGCAAGTAGCGATATTTATAATACTTTTGAGACATGTACGCAAAATCTGAAAC
>CAYSND010000013.1:0-20491 GCA_964432305.1 uncultured Muribaculaceae bacterium
CAGATGTGGAGCGGTTTTTCAAGGAAATGGTCAAAAATGCGACGACATGTGCAAGGCAATCATGTGTACAGGTGTCTGTAGGGCACTTTGGGTTGCAGATGTGGTGGGGGTTGGTAGAAATGTTGAGTCAGGTTACAGGGAGGTGACCCTGGAGAGGCTTGTGGATAGGGTGACGTGTAACGTGACGCAGGGTTTTCGGGGAAAAGATGGAATCGGTGAGTCAGGTTACAGAGAGGTGGCTCTGGAGAGGCTTGTAGAGTAGGTGGCGTGTATCGTGACGCAGGTCTGCAAGCAATGGGAGAATATGCTTTTAGAGTTAAGGAACTTGGTGAGCGAAGAGTCGAACCTTCCGTACTCTAAAAGCATATTCTCTTTAGGGGCTGGGATTGCGGAACGGAGTCCGCAATGACAGCTCACGGTTCGCAATGACAGCCGGGCACAGAATAACACCGAAGCCCGCAATGACATCAAAACCCCACAAAGACCTCCCAGACTCCACTTCAAAAAATTCCGCACTTCCTCTGATTTCAAGCAGTATTTTTCTCAACTTTGTATTTTAAAGGTAATTATCGGGATTTAATAACTACATCTTATCTTAAACCATCTGTTATGAAAGGGAAATTATACCTCTTGTATATCGCTTTGGGGGCATTGTTTGTAGGAGCATCGCTCTGGGTATTTCTTAGTAAAGGAAAAAGTGCCAAAGCCATTAGAACAAAATACAGAGTCGGAGGGGCTCTTATTACCCTCTGTGGTATGCTTAGTTTCGGGAGTTGCGACCGTACTAACGGTGGAATAACTTGTTATGATCCCATTCCCCCTTCAAACTATGTAAACCCCTCTGCAAATATCACTAAAATAGCAGCTAATGATTCGCTCTTTTATTATATATACCAGCCGACATTCCCGCAATACTCATACTCATTATTTACTGAAAAAAAGGAGGAGCTACAGAAAGGATTTCTTGCCAAATCTGAAAAAGGGATTAACAAGGGGCTCTACTATTTTACTGTAAATAAGCATAGTTATACCGGAAAAGTGAACCTCTCCATCTTTGCCGAGAAAACCAATCAAATAAAAAAAGATTCTCTTCTGACTACTTTCACATATACTTTAGGAGAATAGCTCCTTCGACTAAAAGAATGGCTAAAAAATTGAAACTTGGGGTTTTAGTATTTGAACTTACAGAAGCTTGCAATCAAAGTTGCAAGTTTTGTTATAACTATTGGCGTTGCGACAATGTAACCACAAATAACACAGTACTACCTACCCTATCTGATTTTTCAGCAGCAAAAAAACTCCTTCGCGAAATTTACAAACAAGCAGAAATTGACTCTATCTCATTTTCCGGGGGAGAACCAATGCTTATGCCAAAGATATGCGACCTGGTTCTAAAAGCACGTTTACAGAGATCAAATGTCAATATCCTCACAAATGGCACCCTTCTTACCCACGAAGACCTTCTGAATTTCAAATATCTAACTATAAGTAATCTGCAAATTCCCGTGCTGAGTGCTGATCCGTCAATCCATGACTTCATAACACAGTCTCCGGGCTCCCATGAAAAATGCACTGCTGCACTAAAAGAGTGGAGCACTATAGCCCCTGAATCTGCCTGTTCAGTATTAATCCTTACCAAACAAAACATCCAAAACCTCAAAGAGACACTCGAACTACATAGCTCACTCGGTGTCCGCTCCATCTTGGTCAATCGTTTTAATATCGGAGGTCAGGGGATAAAATATAGAGAGGAGATGGAAATTTCACACGAAGAGATCCGTAACTCCTTCAAAACAATAAACCAATTTGCAGAAGAGAAGAGAGATATGATAACGGTTAGCAGCGGAGTATGCACCCCTATCTGTATCCTCAACCCCTCTGACTATCCAAGCATCCAATTCTCTTTCTGTAACACCACACTTAATCAAAGACCTATCACTATCAATCATAAGGGAGATGTTCGTTTCTGTAACCACTCCCCTAAAACTATAGGTAATATATTTGAAGAAAAACTCTCTGATATTCTTTCTTCAGAAAAAAACATCTCCAATTACTCCACAATCCCCGCTTTTTGTTCTAAATGCCCCTATCTTAACATTTGCAAAGGGGGATGTCGTGCTGCATCCGAACAGCTTTACGGCGATTTTTCATTAGTTGATCCGATTTTAGCAATCTAAAACTATTATTTCATCCCCCATTTAGTAAGTTTTATCCCTTTTTTTAAACTTTCTTAAAAATATTTTCATTAATATTTGGAAACTTCATTAAAAAGTTTATAAATTTGCACCTGATAAGAAAAGTTTTTCTAAGCTCCCTAAATTATGAAACCCAAGATGCTTCCTTTAAAAACTAATATATAATCGTATGGAAAAAATAATAGGACTAATAGATGCCCCATTCACGCCATTCTATTCTGATGGAGAAGTGAATTTGGAGCCAATTGAGCAATATGCAAAAATGCTGTACAAGAACGGCTTGAAAGGAGTTTTCATCAACGGTTCGTCAGGAGAAGGATACATGCTAACTAAGGAAGAGAGAATGAAACTTGCCGAAAAGTGGATCTCTTCTGTTCCTAAGGGTTTTAAAGTAATTGTCCATGTAGGAAGTTGTTGTTTAAAAGAGAGCAAAATTCTTGCAGAGCATGCAGCTCAAATAGGTGCATGGGGTACTGGTGCAATGGCTCCCCCATTCCCTAAAATTGCAAGAGTGGAAGAGTTGATCCTTTATTGTGAGGCAATAGCTGCTTCTGCACCTAAACTCCCATTCTACTATTATCATATTCCGGCTTTCAATGGAGCCTTTCTCCCTATGATAGATATGTTAAAAGGGGTTGATGGCAGAATTGAAAATTTCGCAGGTATAAAATATACTTATGAAAGTCTATATGAATACAATCAATGCAGACTTTATAAAGATGGAAAATTCGATATGCTTCATGGTCAGGACGAGACCATTCTTCCGAGTCTTGCACAAGGTGGAGCACAGGGGGGTATAGGTGGAACTACTAACTACAATGGTAGAGAATTAGTGGGAATTATCGAAGCTTATGAGAGAGGAGATATTGAGACTGCAAG
The DNA here is from genome assembly GCA_964432305.1 of uncultured Muribaculaceae bacterium. GTDB lineage: Bacteria > Bacteroidota > Bacteroidia > Bacteroidales > UBA932 > CAYSND01. Next base: position 3,075 of record CAYSND010000013.1, read on the forward strand.
AGAAAAGCAGAATTTTTCACAGGCGGTAATAAATGTTATCTGCAATTATCGTGGAAATATCGTCGGGGGTAAGAGAATTATGAAATTAATAGGATTGGATTTAGGGAAAAACAGAGTTCCTTTTAGAAATATGACAGATTCCGAAGAGGTGGCAATGAAAAAAGAGTTGGAAGCTATTGATTTCTTTAGCAGATGTAATGTCCTTTAATATTATTTAATGTAGTTTATTATGACTGCAACACAAGTAAAATTTATAGAAGAGTGTCGTGATCTCTACAAGAGAGATTTACTTCATGATATTTTCCCTTTCTGGCTTAAAAATGGGCTTGATAGGGTAAATGGAGGAATTTATACCTGTCTTGACAGAGATGGAACTCTTATGGATACTACCAAATCTGTGTGGTTTCAAGGGCGGTTTGCATTTAACTGCTCTTTCGCTTATAACCATATTGAGAAAAATCAAGAGTGGTTGGATGCTGCTAAGGGGACATTGGAATTTATAGACAAGTATTGTTTTGATACCGATGGACACATGTTTTTCACCGTAACAGGGGATGGAAAACCTGTCCAGAAAAGGAGATATGTTTTTTCTGAGGCATTTGCAGCAATTGCATTTTCCGAATACTCTATAGCTACAGGGGAGAAAAAATACGCAGATAGGGCATTGGAGATATTCTTTAATATGAAAAGAATGTTGGAAACTCCCGGATTCCTCCCTCCTAAGACTTTTGTGGAGGCTAAGGGGTTTTCTATAGTGATGATATTATTAAATGTTGCTACTTGTATCAGGAGAGCAGTACCACACCCTGCCCTCGATGAGCAGATAAACTCTTCTATTAACGAGATTCGTACTGATTTTATGCACCCTGAGTTTAAGGCAGTTTTAGAAATGGTCGGTCCTAAAGGGGAGTTTATAGATACTTGCGCAGGAAGAACTATTAATCCCGGACATAGTATAGAAGCAGCTTGGTTTATATTAGAGGAATCAAGACATAGAGGTTGGGATAAAGAACTTAACGACCTATCTACTACCATCTTAGATTGGAGTTGGAAGTGGGGTTGGGATGAAGAGTTTGGAGGAATTATAAATTTCAAAGATTGTAAAAACTTCCCTCATCAAGATTATTCTCAGGATATGAAGTTCTGGTGGCCACAAAATGAGACTATTTTATCCACACTATATGCATATGTAGCGACCAAAGATCCAAAGTATTTGGATATGCACAAACAGATTCATGAATATACTTATAAGGTTTTTCCTGATAAAGAGTATGGAGAGTGGTATGGGTATCTTCATAGAGATGGGACTGTCGCACAGCCGGCTAAAGGGAATATTTTCAAAGGACCATTCCATGTGCCAAGGATGATGGTACAGGGCTATATTTTATGTGAGGAGATTTTAAAAAATAAAAATTAACAATTATAAACATTACCTATTAATTATATATACTTTATGAAAAAAATTATTTTTGTTATCCTAAGTCTTTTGTTATCAGTATCTCTGATGGCTCAGACAAAAACGATTACAGGTAAGATCGTAGACTCTAAAGGGGAGGGTATGATCGGTGCCAATGTAATTGAATTGGGGACTACTAACGGTACTGTCGTTATGGAACTAGACGGTAAGTTTAGTCTCAATGTTAAAGAAAATGCCCAGATACAGATTGTATTTATCGGGTATATTACACAGACTCTAAGTGCTCAAGGTAGAAATTACTTTGATGTAGTACTTGTAGAGGATTCAGAAACCTTAGAAGAAGTGGTTGTTACCGGATACGGTGGAAAACAGCTACGTAGTAAGGTGACTAACTCCATCGCTAAGGTTAAGGAAGAGACCTTTAAGGTGGGGATTTTTTCAAACCCGGCACAAGCTCTTTCTGGAACAGTAGCAGGTTTGTCTGTAACTCAGACTTCTGGTAACCCAGGTGCTACTCCTACTGTTACCCTCCGTGGAGGTACAGATTTCGGTGGATCAGGTTCTCCTCTTATAATATTGGATGGTCAGGCTCGTGGAAGCATGAGTGACATTAACCCTGAGGATATCGAATCTATGGAGGTGTTAAAAGATGCAGGTGCTACAGCTATTTATGGAGCAAGGGCAAATAACGGTGTTATCCTCATTACATCTAAAAGAGGTAAGGATGGGCATAGTGAGATAAACTTTAAGGCTAAAGCAGGTCTTAACTTTTATACAGACTCCTATCAATTTATGGAGGCTGGAGACTATATTCACTGGATGCGTTTAGCTTATAAGAATTCAGCTTGGGCTAATATGTCCTCTCTTACAGGAGCTACTCCTTACGGAACAGGAAATATTTATTGGGCAGATGCTGCTAAGACTATTCCTGCAAATGGGAACTTAGATAGTAGAGCTATTTGGAGTACAATGAAGTATTCTGAAGATTTGGCTTTCCTCCTTAATCAAGGGTGGCAGACCATGACTGATCCTGTTTATGGAGATAAACTAATCTATAAAAACTTCTCTATAAAGGACTTTAATATCGTATCTCCGGCGTTATCGCAAGATTATAACATCAATATGAGCGGAGGTAATGATAAAGGTAAGTATTATGCAGGTTTAGGTTATAACCACAGTGAAGGTACAGCTGTTGGAAACTGGTACAGTAGGTTAACATTTACTTTTAATGGTGACTATAAAATTAAACCTTGGCTTACTTCAGCATCAAGCTTTAGTTTTGCAGATGCTACTTGGTATGGTATGTCTCCTACACAGACTGATGAGGCAAACTATTTCTCGAGGGTACTTTCAGTTCCTACTACATTTAGAGGGTATAATGCAGATGGAGAGGAGTTATTAGGGGCTAACTCTGGTGACGGAAACCAACGATTCCAGCTTGATAAATTTATTAGGGATAATAATACTCAGAAGTTTAATATGGGGCAGTCGTTTAACATAGATATAACTAAGGGGTTATTACTTAAAGTTAGTGCAAGCTGGCTTATCTCAGATGGCAAATACGAAAGCTTTAATAAAGACTATATGACAAGACCAAACACTTGGAATAGAGCAAGAGGTACATCGGCTTCTTATTCTAAGGATATATCTCAGACATATAGTGCTATTCTTTCTTATGATAAGCAGATAAATGATCACTCTATCTCTGCAATGGTGGGAACAGAGTTCTTTGATGCTTTTGCTAAAGGATTTAGTGCAAGTGGTTCAGGTGCACCTACTGATGATTTCGGAGATTTAGAGTATGTTTTAGATGAGGTAGGAAAGAGGGGAATGGATTCTTGGCATGGTGGACATAGAATTATGTCTTATTTGACTCGTCTTAACTATGACTATCAAGGGAAATATCTTCTCTCTTTTGTTATGAGAAGAGATGGATACTCAAGACTTGCTAAGATAAATCGCTGGGGTAATTTCCCTGGTATATCTGGTGGTTGGATATTTACAAGAGAGGATTTTGTTAAGAATGCTCAAGATGTATTATCATTTGGTAAACTACGTGGTAGTTTCGGGGTGAATGGTAACGTGAATCCTGGTTGGGTAGGTAACTATACTGTTCAAGGCTCTTATGGCTCTACTTCTTACAATAGTTCTGTAGGTTATAGATTAGGGGGAATTCCTAATCCATATCTAACTTGGGAGACCTCAAGGACTATAGAGGTAGGGGTAGATCTTGGTTGGTTTAACAATATGATTAACACTAACTTTACCTATTATAAACGTAATACTTATGATAAATTTGCTAGTATTACTGTCCCTTCGACATCAGGTATAACCTCAATCGCTTCTAATAACGGGGAGTTTAGCAACCAAGGTTTAGAGTTTGAAATAAACTACAAGATGCCTACTAAGAAAGATTTCAATGTAAATATAGGTTTAGTAGGAGCTTATAATACAAACAAAGTAGTAAAACTTCCTGATAATGGAATCGAGAGAAATCGTCAAGGTGGTTTCGAAGTTTATACAGGTAATGGAGATGAGAAGATTTGGGTAGGTGGACTTTATGAAGGACAACGCCCCGGTGATTTGTATCTACATATCGCTGAAGGGATTTATAAAACTCCAGATGAGATACCTGCAGGTCTTATCGACCTTACTACAGGAAATAACGGTTCTAACGGTAGAGCACTTTATGGTGGAGCAGAAGGTTTTGCTAAACTTCCTGCAAATAAGAAAAGCAACGCTCTTCAAATTGCTCCCGGTGATGTGAAGTGGAAAGATGTAAACGGAGATGGAATTATCGATAACTTCGATATGGTAAAAGTTGGAAATACTGTTCCTAAGTGGACCGGTGGTATTAATGGTAACTTCGGTTGGAAAGGGTTATCTTTATCATATAAGTTAGACTATGCACTTGGATTTATGGCAGTTGACTGGAGAACACCTTGGATTATGGGTAATATGCAAGGTACTTATAATACTATCCAGGATACTAAGCAGTCATGGACTCCTGATAATCCAAATGCAAAATACCCTTCTTATGTATGGGCAGACCAACTTGGAAAGAGAAACTATGCAAGAAGCAGCTCGTTATTTGCTTATAAAGGAGATTATCTTGCATTCCGTGAAGTTACTTTAGCATATACAATCCCTAAGAGTATCGTGAAGAAACTTAGTATATCAAGACTTGATGTTTCGGTAACAGGGCAAAACCTTGGATACTGGACAGAGGCAGATCACTTATTCTCTCCAGAACAAGCAAGTAACTGGGGTGGTTATCCACTACCGAGAATAGTAGTGTTTGGACTAAACTTAACATTTTAATCATATAATATAATTGATAATCATGAAAAAGATAAATATATTATTAATATCATTCATATTAGCTTTTACATCTTCTTGTAGTTTGGATATGTCTCCAGTAGATTACTATGGAGCAGGTAACTTCTGGAACAACGAGGCTCAGGTAAGCTGCTATATGAACGGACTGCACTCTGATTTTAGAGGAGCATACTCTACGCTTCAAATTTTAGGGGAGTTTAGAGGGGGTACTTTTAGATCAGGAGCATCTTCACTTGGTACAAGTTTAGATGCTGAATATGTAAAACTTAACCAGATAGATCAAAATAAAACTGGGGTATCTAACTGGGCTGGATTTTATTCGAGACTTTTACAAGTTAATCACTTTATAGAGCAAGTAGAGAATGAGTGTAAATTTCTTTCAGATGCTAACAGAAAGTATTATTTAGGACAGGCTTATGGGATAAGGGCTTATTACTATTTCGTTCTATATAAAACATACGGCGGTGTGCCATTAGTAACCTCTGTAGAGGTTCTTAACGGTAAAATTTCTGCTGATAGATTTTATGTAGAAAGAGCTGGTGAAGAGGCTACTTTACAACTCATAAAAGAGGACATAAATAAATCTGAAACTAATTTTGGAGATAATGTTACAATTAAATCTAAAAATGTTTGGTCTAAATATGCTACTTTAATGCTTAAGGCAGAGGTTTATTTGTGGTCTGCTAAGGTAAAAGTGGGGGACCATAATTTAGGAGGGACAGCAGATCTAAATGTAGCAAAGACAGCTCTTCAAGGAGTAATAGGAAAATTCTCACTTCTTCCTAGTTTTGCAAATGTATTTAGCACCAAGAATAATGCTGAGGTAATTTTTACCCTTTACTTTAAGGATACTGAGGCTACAAACTGGGGTGGTGCATTTTTGTATGCAGATAACTTATTTGTAAACCAAAAGTATGATAAGGATGGAAATTTATTAGGTGATGCGTTAAATCTTAAAGGTAGTGGAGGCCCATTAAGACACGAGTATAAAGAGGGTCTTTGGAGATCTTATGATGCTCAAGATAGTAGAAGAGATGCTACTTTCTTGGATCATTATACAAAAGAGGCGGGTGGAAGTTTCTCATTTGGCTCTGTTTTGAAAAAGTGTGTAGGCTCTATTAACTCTGCCGGAAACAGAGTATATGATACAGATGTTATCATATATCGTTATTCTGATGCCCTTCTTATGATGGCTGAAGTAGAGAATGGTTTGGGTAATTCTTGTGCTTCGTATATAAACGATGTGCGTAGGAGGGCTTACGGTGCAAACTATGTAGCAGCAACTCACGGATATACAAATGGTAGTTATGCAGATAATGAAATGGCTATCCTTAAAGAGAGAGATAAAGAGTTTGTATGGGAGGCTAAAAGATGGTATGATGTAGTTCGCCTACACGATGCTTCTAAAAAACCTTTAGTATTCTCAGTAAATGCTAACTATGCAAATACCGGCACTGGCGCTGCTACTGTTCCTGTTTTAACAACGGATGAAGCGTATAAGATTGTTTGGCCTTTAGACTTAGGAGTACTTAATGTGAATCCTAAGTTGAAACAAAATACTGGTTATGATAAATAATCAATATTAATACTCTAGTAAAGTTCACTGTTGCTTGAAATAGTTGGGCAACAGTGAATTTTATTTTAAAAAGTACTAGACGTTATAAAATAGAATATTATGTTAAAAAACTTAAAATCTTATCCTTGGATAGTGGTTGCCTTATTATGGGTGGTTGCTCTATTAAACTATATGGATAGGCAGATGCTTTCGACTATGCGCGAAGCTATGCAGGGGGATATCGCGGAATTAGTTATGGCTGAAAATTTTGGTAGGCTAATGGCTATTTTCTTGTGGATTTATGGTCTTATGAGCCCGTTTGCGGGGGTAATTGCTGATAGGATAAGCAGGAAGTGGTTAATTGTTGTGAGCCTTCTTGTTTGGTCCACAGTTACCCTTTTAATGGGGTACTCTACTAACTTCACCCAACTCTATTGGCTTCGTGCCATTATGGGGGTAAGTGAAGCCCTCTATATACCGGCGGGGCTCTCACTTATTGCTGATTATCATACAGGGAAATCGAAGAGTTTAGCCGTGGGGATACACATGACAGGACTTTATATGGGACAAGCCGTAGGGGGCTTTGGGGCAACTGTAGCAGCAGCATATACTTGGCAGGCGACATTCCATTGGTTTGGTATTATAGGGATAGTCTATGCACTTGTATTGATTGCTTTACTACATGAGAAGAGAGAGGATGTGGCACGACCTGCTACAGTGGCAAAAGGTGAGAAAATAGAGAAAGAGTCTGTGCTCAAGAGTTTTGGACTTCTCTTCTCTAATATTGCTTTCTGGGTAATACTATTCTATTTTGCTGCTCCCTCATTACCGGGCTGGGCAACTAAAAACTGGCTTCCAACACTCTTCTCGCAGACTCTGAACATTCCAATGTCGAGCGCAGGACCAATGTCCACCATTACCATAGCAGTCTCCTCTTTTATAGGGGTAATCTTTGGGGGAATCCTCTCTGACAGATGGGTAAAAAAGAACATCAAAGGGAGAGTTTACACAGGAGCAATAGGGTTAAGTTTAACCATCCCTGCACTTCTTCTCTTAGGATTTGGAAGTAATATGGTGGCAGTAGTCGGAGCAGGTCTCTGTTTTGGTATTGGATATGGTATGTTTGATGCCAACAATATGCCTATATTATGTCAGTTTGTACCGGCTAAACAGCGAGCTACCGCTTATGGAATGATGAATATGATAGGGGTGTTTGCAGGGGCTGCTGTTACTAAGGTATTAGGAAGATGGGCAGATGGTGGAGATTTAGGACTCGGATTTGCTCTTTTAGCAGCAATTGTGGCTGTGGCATTGATAGTACAAGTTACAGTACTGAAGCCTAAGACAGATAACGCACTTTAAAATCGTAATAGAAATAACTACATTCCTAACAATTAGTTGAATAATGTTAATAATTCTTTAGCAATTCGTAAAAAGAATTATTAACTTTGTTACATCAATTTAATTGTTTGAGAAATGGACCGTAGAAAATTTATCAAAAAAAGTGCCTTAGCAGGTGCTGCTGTCGTTTCTATCCCTACGATATTGAAAGGGAATAATAATTCTAACTTATTAGAAGGGTGCTCTCAAAAAGAAGAGACTCTAATCGTCCCTAAAAATAATGGACTGCCTATTACAGGCACGTTTCTCGACGAAATATCCCACGACATACCTCACCAGAATTGGGGGGAAAAGGAGTGGGATATTGATTTTCAGAATATGAAGAGAATCGGAATCGACACTGTCATTATGATCCGCTCAGGTTATAGAAGGTTTATTACATACCCTTCTCCATATCTTTTGAAGAAGGGGTGCTATATGCCCTCTATGGATCTTGTGGAACTCTTCTTAAAACTTGCCCAGAAACATAAGATGAAATTCTATTTCGGGCTATATGACTCCGGTAAATATTGGGATACAGGAGACCTCACTTGGGAAATCGAAGACAATAAATATGTTATAGATGAGGTTTGGAAAAACTACGGTTCGCGCTATGATAGTTTCGGAGGGTGGTATATAAGCGGAGAGATTAGCAGAAAGACAAAAGGGGCAATAGATGCCTTTAGGGCAATGGGGAAACAGTGTAAAGATGTCTCAGGAGGACTCCCCACATTTATTTCACCCTGGATTGATGGGAAAAAGGCGATTATGGGAACTAACCTCTCCACGAAAGACTCTGTTTCTGTAAAAGAGCACGAAAGGGAGTGGAATGAAATTTTTGACGGTATTCATGAGGTAGTGGATGCCTGTGCTTTCCAAGATGGACATATCGATTATGATGAACTTGATGCCTTCTTCGAGGTCAATAAAAAACTTGCGGACAGATATGGAATGAAATGCTGGACAAATGCAGAATCATTCGATAGGGATATGCCTATTAACTTCCTCCCAATTAAATTTGACAAACTAAGGATGAAGCTCGAAGCTGCTAAACGGGCAGGGTACGACAAAGCCATAACTTTTGAATTTTCTCACTTTATGTCCCCCCAATCAGCTTATCTTCAAGCAGGACACCTTTATAATAGATACAGAGATTACTTTAACATCAAATAATTATGAGCGAAACTTCCTCTAAGAAAAACATTAACCTGTCGTATGTTATTTTCCTCTCGGTAATAGCAGCTATAGGAGGGATTCTATTCGGTTATGACACAGCAGTTATCTCCGGTACTGTAGGCCTTGTCTCCTCTCTTTTCGGCCTTGACACCATTCAATCCGGCTGGTATGTGGGGTGTGCACTCATAGGCTCCATCTGTGGGGTTGCAGTTGCAGGAATTTTAAGTGATTATGCAGGTAGAAAAAGAACAATGCTCTTCTCTGCACTTCTATTTACTATCTCAGCAGCAGGGTGCGCTATCGCCTCCGATTTCTCTCAGTTAGTGATATATCGTGTTATAGGTGGAGTAGGTATAGGGATTGTCTCTATAGTTTCACCTCTCTATATTTCAGAGGTCTCCATAGCCAAATATAGAGGGACACTCGTATCGCTCTATCAACTCTCCATTACGGTTGGTTTTCTTCTTGCTTATCTGATTAATTTCGCAATACTTAAAAACTCCCACACAGCAACCACTTTGGCAGAGAGTTCGTGGACACACAAAATATTCTATGGGGAGATTTGGCGCGGTATGTTGGGGGCTGAGACTATTCCCGCACTCTTTTTCTTTATTATTATCTTCTTTATCCCTGAAAGTCCCCGTTGGCTCATTCTCAAAGGGAAAGAGGAGAAGGCTACAAAAATCCTTGGCAAGACATACAAAACCAAGGAGGGAGTTGAGTCTGAAGTAGCTCTTATTAAATCAGTTACAGGTACCACCAAAAAGGGAGTGGACTGGAAAGAACTAAAGCACCCCGGAATAATAAAGGCAATAATTATTGGGGTTTGCATAGCAATTCTAGGACAATTTATGGGAGTCAATGCAGTTCTCTACTACGGTCCCACCATCTTTGAAAATGCAGGACTCTCCAGCTCCGATTCACTCTTCTCTCAGGTGCTTGTAGGGGTGGTAAATATGCTTACAACAGTAGTTGCACTAATAATCATAGACCGTGTGGGTCGTAAGAAACTTGTCTATTGGGGAGTTTCGGGGATGATAATTTCCCTCCTTTTAATCGGGCTCTACTTCCTTTTCGGAGAACAATTATCCATCCCAAACATCTTCCTGCTTATATTCTTCCTGCTCTATATTTTCTGCTGCGCAATATCTATCTGTGCTGTAGTATGGGTACTCCTTTCGGAGATGTATCCTGTGAAGGTGCGAGGAATAGCAATGTCCATTGCAGGGTTCTCACTCTGGATAGGAACTTATCTTATAGGACAATTAACCCCTTGGATGTTAGAAAATCTAACACCTGCGGGGACATTTTTCCTCTTCGCAGCAATGTGCGTCCCGTACATTTTAATTATGTGGAAAGCAGTTCCTGAAACCACAGGAAAGACCCTCGAAGAGATAGAACAATATTGGAAAAAGACTAAAACAATATAATCCTATGGATTTAAAAAATATATCTATGTTTAAAAAGGTACTATTAGCATTTATTGCATCGCTAATTACCGTATCTGCTTTTGCTCAAAGTGTGACGGTTAAAGGAAAAGTTCTTGATGAAGATGGCGCCCCCCTTTCAGGGGTGTTCGTCCTAATCAAAGGGAGTACTACCGGAGTTATGACAGACACTGATGGACATTATACCATTACTGTCAAGTCCAAGGATATTCTTCTCTTCTCATTCTTAGGAATGGTAGGGCAGGAGATTCCTATCAATGGAAGGAGCACCATTGATGTTACACTAATGAATGACACAAGCTATCTCGAAGAGGTAGTTGTAGTCGGGTATGGATCACAGACTAAGATGTCTCTAACGGGTTCTGTATCGCGAGTGAATGGTGATGAACTGTTAAAATCTCCTGCAACCAACGTCTCCTCTCTATTGGGAGGTCGTGTTACCGGAGTTGCCTCAGTTCAGGAGTCAGGAGAGCCGGGAGCAGATAATGCAGCACTAAGCATCAGAGGATCGAGGTATGGCGCCACATATATTGTTGATGGTGTTCCCCGTTCTATTGATGGTATTGACCCAAATGAAATTTCATCTATCTCTGTTCTGAAAGATGCCTCCGCGGCAGCAGTTTATGGTCTGCAAAGTGCCGGAGGGGTTATTATTATAACCACCAAAAAGGGGGAATCAGGGAAGAGCAAAATTAATTACAAAGGGTCTTATGGTCTCTCGATGAATGCAAACTTTCCCGAATTTATGGATGGACCTACTTTCGCATGGTATTATAATAAAGGGCTTGAGATGGATGGGTACCCAATTATCTTCTCCAGAGATCATGTCGCTTTAATGACCAATGGGGACGACAGTGACGGATGGGGCAATACCAACTGGATAAAAGAGACCTTCGGTATAGGTGTTAATAAAAATCACAGCATCTCTATCGAAGGGGGAAATAAACAGTCAAGATATTTCGTTTCAATAGGTTATTTGGGACAGGAAGGAAATATTAAAGGTTACCTATACGACAGATATAATCTACGTTCGAGCATTGATGGTAATATCAATGAGAATCTTAAATTTAATATAAATATAGCCGGTCAAGTGGGTGAAAGGAAAACACCCCTCTTCTCTTCAGGAGGAACGGAGTCCGAAGGGACTTGGATGTCAGTTGCCAGGCAGGCAGTTCAGGCTCACCCTTATCTTCCTAAGATGTATGAAGGTCTCCCGGTTGCATCACCTGCTACAGTTCTCGGTCAACCTGTAAACCCTCTTGCAGCAGTCGAAGAATCAGGGTATTATAAAAACCCTGCTGCATTTCTTCAGACCACTGCGACTTTAGAGTGGTCTATCCCTTGGATAAAAGGGCTTACTCTAAAGGCGACGGGGGCTTATGATAAGACTTATTCCACCACTAAAATCTTCTCTACCCCCTATTATGTAATGTTAGCATCACTCCCCACAAGTACTAACCCCGACATTTCATATACCAAAGTACTTGATGTGCGTAACACCTCATATAATACTTTAGGAGAGGGACTCTTCACCTCCACACAGATGGTCGGAACAGGGAGTATCGGGTATGTAAACACCTTTGCCCATAAACATAATGTGGATTTAATGCTTCTTACAGAAATTCGCCAATTAAAATATCACGGCTTCGGTGCTTACGGAAAGAATGTCGGGTTTGTAGAACTTCCTGAATTGGGATTTGCGACACCAGCAGACAGCCCCATTAACGGATATAGCAATATGACTCGTAACCTCGGTTTCGTAACGAGATTAAAATATGATTTCTCCGCAAAATACTTCTTTGAGTTTACCGGTCGTTATGACGGCTCTTATAAATTTAGCGGAAACGTTCAAGGAAAAAGATGGGGATTCTTCCCTGCTGCCTCGGTGGGGTGGAGAGTTTCAGAAGAGAGTTTTATGAAATGGAGCAAGAATTGGCTTACTAATCTTAAAGTAAGGTTTTCTGGAGGGGAACTCGGTAGTGACAATATAGGTGCCTACTCTTTCCTCAACACTTACTCTACAGGAGGGGTACTCTACCGCAATGGAAATAGATATAACACCCTCTATGCCTCTGCTATTGCCAACCCAAATCTTACTTGGGAGCGAAGCAGGCAGTATAATGTCGGTCTGGATGCAAGTTTATGGGGGGGACTTCTCGATATAGAGATGGATGCTTTCTATAACTATAACTACGACATTCTAACCTACATGGGGGCAAACTACCCCTCATCAATGGGGGGATACTACCCCTCTATAGAGAACTATAGTAGCGTGGACAGTAAAGGGATCGAGTTTATGGTATCACATACAAACACATTCGGTTCCGGGATAAATAAAGTAAGTTATAAGGTATCTTTCAATGCCACTTACGCCACAAGCCGTTGGATTCGTTACCCCGACTCCCCTAATGCCCCTGCTTACCAAAAATTGACAGGGAATGAATATGGATTAGGGCTCGGATGGAAGACCAATGGACTATTTAGGTCGGAAGAGGAGATAGATCGTTCTCCTTGGATGTTCGGTCAACGTCCTCGCGTAGGAGATATTAAATATGTCGATGTAAACGGCGATGGAGAGGTAGAGTATCAGGATAAGGTCTTTATCGGTCGCCCTAACCGTCCTAAACTTGTAGGCGGTCTTAACTTAGGGATGTCTTGGAGAGGATTTGATCTTTTCGCCCTGATTACAGGGGGTGCCCTCTTTGACATCTCTCTTACAGGGACTTATTTCAATGGTATGGATGACAACACCATCTTTACACAGACTTTTAAAGAGGGGGGTAACTCTCCGCTCTATCTGGTTCAGGGTGCCTGGAGACCTGATAATCCAAAAGGAACTTATCCTCGTCTGACAGTAAATGCCCCCGATAATAATAATGGATGTGCCTCTACTTTCTGGTATAGGGATGGGAAGTATCTAAGACTCAAATCGGCTCAGATAGGGTACTCGCTCCCTAAAAAATGGGTAGATGCAGTGAAACTTCAAGGTCTACGCATATTTGTAGAAGGTTCCAACTTATATACTCTAAGCGGACTCCCTAAAGGAATCGACCCTGAATTACCGGGAGTAAACAATGGATATTATCCACAACAGATGACTGTTGTCGGTGGAATTTCAATTACTTTATAACCCTTAACGCTAATAGATATGAAAAGAAATATTTTTATAACAGTTTTAGTCTTATTGGCTTTCGGGCTTAGCTCCTGCAACTATCTCGATACTACCCCCTCTGACAGGGTTTCAGACAAACTTGTATGGAACAGTCCTGAGAATGCCCGATTAGCAGTAGATAATATTTATCACTTTATGCACACTATGGGACAGTTCGCCACAGGACAGTCCTCTGTGGGACTTACCGAAGGGATGACAGATATCCTAAAATATGGAAGTACTGCTCTTAACTCCCACATGTGGTTTGCAAATCAAATGGCTTATGCCGAAGATGGTATTCCTGCTAAATCAGCCGCCTACTTTTTAGGGAGCTGGTGGTTACTCTATTATAATATCCGTGAAGTAAATCAAGGGTTAGACAACCTTCATAACCTCGCAAAATTTGATGAGGCTACCACCAAGTTATTAGATGCAGAGATGAGGTTTTTCAGGGGATATATGTACTTTGAATTAGTTAAAAGGCATAAGAATGTTATCCTTTATGACGAGGATATGACCAAAATAAAGAGAGATACCCCTCTAAGTGAAGAGAGTGCCTGTTGGGACTTTGTTCAGAGGGATCTCGAAAAAGCAGCAGAGGGGCTCCCTCTCACCAGAGCTGATGGAAGAATAACCAAAGGGGCAGCACTTGCATTATTGTCTCGTGCTATGCTCTATGCAGAGAGGTGGCAGGTGGCAAAAGATGCCGCAGATGCAGTTATGAAATCAGGAACTTACGCCCTTGCAGCCAATTACGCAGACTCTTATTCAAAAACAAATACCAAAGAGGCAATCCTTTTCTATGAATACAATCTTAGTGGGAGCACTCATAGCTTCGATGATTTCTTCTCCCCCGGTGGTGACCCAGGTCTTATTACAGGAGCCCTCGGCACTCCGACTCAGGAGATGGTGGAGATGTATGAACTTGCTACCGGAGGAACTCCTGACTGGAGCACTTGGCACACCACTGCAGGTACCAATGCTACTCCCCCTTACGCTCTCTTAGAACCACGATTTGCTGCAACAATTCTCTACAATGGTGCATCTTGGAAAGGGAGGACAATCGAAGCATTTGTGGGTGGCAATGATGGGTATGTGGGGTGGAAAGAATCCCCTCGTACCGAGGGAAGATCCACTACCGGTTATTTCCTGAGAAAGCTTGTTTGCGAACAGCGCGACCTTGTTGCAGAGAACCGCAGCACTCAACCTTGGATTGTTATACGGTATGCAGAAGTTCTTCTGAACTTTGCAGAAGCAGCAGCAAACTTGGATGGGAACTCTGCGGAGGGGAAAAAGGCATTGAACGATGTCAGAGGGCGAGTAGGTCTCCCAGAAGTTACCAAGACCGGAGCAGAACTTATTGCTGCTATCCAAAAAGAGAGAAAGATAGAGTTGGCTTACGAAGGGCAGTATTATTGGGATATGAGGAGATGGAAACGAGCTGCCACCGAGTTCAATAACTATCGTGTACATGGATTAAAGATTGAAAAAGCAGGGGCAGGTTTTAGTTACAAATATGTGGACTGCGATGGGCAGAACCGTTATTACCCTGCAAGACTCCAAAACAGGATTGCTCTTCCTCTCGATGAGCTTCAGAATAACTCCGCTATTGAACAATTTGAAGAATGGAAATAAGATGAGAACAATGAATAAAATAAGAAAGTTTTTTGGATTGTTAGCCTTAAGTGTTGCCATTTTCGGATGTCATAAACCTGAAATTATACCACCTACGACTACGGCAATAGGGCTGAACAGCGTTTCCGCTATATTTAATGCAGGGAAACTAAAAAATGACCCCTCTGCGAAGTTTACCACGACCATCTCTTCGCCGGATCAGCTCAATTCAAATATAGTTATCAATGTTCCATGGTTTTATCCTGAACATAGTAACAATATAATTACCGATATTACTAATATGAGAGTTTTGGTTTCAATAGATGATAACTGCTTTATTGAGCCATCTGTAAACGTTTTAGACCTTACAAAAGAGAATCATTTTACCTTTACAGACGGAAGGGGAGAGAAACATAAAATAGTAATTACAGGGAAGATAGCTAAACTAAGCAAATGTGATTTACTCAGTTTTTCTATTACAAATCCCTCTCTCGTATCAGTTCTAAATAAAGAGAATAGTACCATTACTATCTCCGTTAATGAGTTTACAAACTATACTAAATGTAAAGTCGCTTATGACATCTCCCCTCATGCAAGTTGCTCACTTGATGGGATGGAGACAGTCGATTTTTCAACAATTAATAAAATAACCGTAACCGCCCACAGTGGGGCTACGAAGGTTTATGATGTTATTCTTTCAGATGCACCTGTGGAAAAAATCCCTTATGGATTCAGACCAAACAGCCAAGAGATCGTTTGGAGTGTCGATATGGAGAGCCTTGGGATGATGCGCTCTGCCGAGAAAAATGTCTCTTTAGGTGTACTTGGCAATAATCTCATTATCTGTGCAGGAAATGGAGATACCCCTATCTATGTTAATCGCACAAATGGTGTTAAAGTGGGTAATATCTCCCTTGGTTCGGCTGAAGCTACCGGACAAATCGAAAATGACGAAGCCGGTAATCTTCTGATTTGTAACCGTAGTAACACCGAGTTTAAGATTTGGAGTACCAGAGCTGTCGATCAGTCTCCTACCCTACTCCTCTCTCATACAGTTACCAATGGCTTTAAGCTCGGTTCTAAATTATCAGTTAGAGGAGATATTAAGAGCAATGCCATTATAGTAGTTCCTTATGAGGGGATAGATGGAGTTAGCGGTACGAATGAGATGGTTTATTGGACTGTTACAGGGGGAGTTATTTCTGCTGCAAACACTAAGTCCATTACTGGAGGAGCTATTAATCAGGGATTGTCGGTTTGGGGATCTGCTCCTGCCAATAGCCCTGCATTTGTTCCTCTCTCTACCAATGTTTCAGATGGTTTTGTCTTCTCTGCTTATGACTCCAATACTCTCTTCTTCATAAAAGGGGATGATTTCACTATGAGGCCTATGCTCACAGATGGGCGTACCTTAGCTTGGGCATATAATAACAACTGTATGGATGTTAAGGTCTTTAATAAAGCAAGATATACGATTGCCCTGCATTGCGGACACTTCCCTCAGTGGGGTGGTGTTCCACTTCTCTTCCTTTATGATATGACCACCCTTTCATCTGTAACGGGAACAGTTAATGCTTCTCCCTCTTTGGTATTAAGCCATACCTGTTCTACATTCTATGTAACAGGGGGAGCTGCAGCTGCAGGTGGGGATGTTTTATTATACCCTTCACCTGATGGATATTTTATGAATATTTATTATATTGAACACAATAATAGAATTATTGAATCGTTCCAAGTTGATTGTATCGTAAGATGATTAAAACGCTAAAATATTCTCTCTATATCATCATCACAGTTTTTTCTGTGGTGATGATATTCTCTTGTGAGAAACCTGTTAAGACTCCTGACTGGGAGTGGCCCGATCCCCCACCTAAGCCGAAACCCGACCCGGATCCTGAAAAGCCTGCCGTGGTATTGAAGCCTCGATTTATCTGGATAGATGCAAATGCAAATTTCCCTGACTATGCTAATAGTAAGGATAATATTGCAAGAGACCTTAAAAAGATAAAGGAGACAGGTTTCACTGATATTGTCGTGGATGTACGTCCCCCGATGGGAGATGTTCTCTTTAAGTCATCTCTAATATCAGAGGCTACTAAACTACCGTATTGGGATGGACCTGCCTATAAGTTTTATACTCGAACTGCTACTTGGGATTACCTGCAAGCATTTATAGATGAGGGGCATAAACAGGGATTAAAAGTTCATGCTGCCATCAACACATTTGTAGGGGGAGAGAAGTACCCTTATGGGCTTGGACAACAAGGGTTACTATTTAGGGAACCAAGTAAAAAGGATTGGGGTTCCACCATAAACCTCTCCTCAGGACTTACAAAT
>CAYSND010000014.1:0-20208 GCA_964432305.1 uncultured Muribaculaceae bacterium
TTATGAAAGAGAAAGAATTACAGAGAAACACTCAGAGAGAGTCCGGCTCCTCTCTCTACCATTCTCCCGAGGTGGAGGTAATGGAAATCAGGGTCGAAAGTGGCTTTGCCGGTTCTATGGCTCAAAATGAATCATTTACTGAAAATAGTAGCGATTGGTAATAATTAAAAGGAGGAAAGAAAAATGAAAACAAATCAATTTTTAAGATTGGGTGCTTTGGCACTTATCTCTGCCGGATTATTATCAGTGGCAAGTTGCGAAAAGAAAGGCTCGGAAGAGCTTACTACTCAGACTACCTTGACTGCTTCTATGGAGCAGGGGGGGAGCAATACTAAAACCTATCTTGATGGGCTTGATGTTAAATGGTCAACAAGTGATAAAATTGCTGTCTTTTTTGGAACCAATGATTATAAAAACTTGTTTGCTCTTCAAGGTGCAGGAGGGAGTGCCACAGGCACTTTTACCGGCAGTGGGACAAATCCGGTAGCCTATGCTTTTTACCCTTATCATTATTGTTCATCAATAGATGCCTCTCAGAAGATTACTTTTACCCTTCCGCGTGAGCAGACTTATGTAGAAAATAGTTTCGGTAAAGGTGCGAACCCTATGGTTGCCCATAGAACTTCAGCAGGAAACTTGGAGTTTAAGAATCTATGTGGTATATTAAAGATAACTCTTACCGCTACTACCAGTACAGTTATTAAGGAAATAGTCGTAAGTAGTAAAACCCAAAAACTAAGCGGTAAAGCGACTATAGAAACTTATGGTGCTACCCCTACCTTTACTATGGACGCCACAGCAATTAATACTGTTACCTTAAATACCCCCGACGTTACTTTGTCCACTACACCTACATCATTTTATATCGTAGTTCCCCCCACTACTTTTGCCAAAAATGATTTGACCGTAACTATCTTCCAGCGAGATGAAGCGGACACAGGAGCTATGCAAAAGGTTAATAGTGGTAATGCCGTTACTATTTCACGAGCACAAATTCTTTCTATGACGGGATTTGGCTATTCCAAAGATGCAAATTCTTATGTAGAGAACAATGTCTGTTATGGAATAGGAGTTACTGTAAGTGGTACAATCTTCGCCCCTGTAAACTGCGGTTATGAGCCTGCTGATGGCTCATATAAAGGTTACCCTTATGGTAAGCTCTATCAGTGGGGCAGGAGAGATGGAGGTGGTTATAACAGAACATATGACCAGTCAGTTCAGGATACAGAAGCGGCGGAATGGATTAGCGGCGTATTCCAAAATAATGGTGGCACTCCGGCTGCTGATATGTTCTATACAACTTCTGTTGATCCAGATGATTGGTACAGTAATACTACACATTTATCTGCATGGAATGGTTCAGGAGCGCTCAGTGACCCTTGTCCTGCTGGTTGGAAGGTACCTGCCAAAGATGAGTTAGAGAAATTAAAAGATAGCGATCCCAATTACAAACACACTCTTACATCAGGTAAGCATGGTTCTACATTAAATTTGAAGGGATTCTTTTTCCCCAAAGGAGAAACCACCCTCTTTCTTCCTGCTGCCGGCCTCATTTTCGGAGACGGTAGAGGGGAGGGTAACAGAGGAATACGCGCCTACTATTGGGCAAGTACCGTGGATGGTGTTAAATCTTACAGCATCTACTTTGATGATGCAGAAACATTCTATTTGGGGAGTGAAGGACGTGCCCATGGCAAATCTGTCCGCTGCGTAAAGATTTAACCGATTTCGGAAATAAAATTAAAGTAGCGGGCAAATGCTCGCTACTTTTTTTAGATTGCGGGTCAAGCCCGCAATCCCAGATATAAATGATTTACTGATTTACAAGGGGCAACGGCTAATTGCGACTATGTTAGCACCAAAACGGCTCTACAAGCATTTGGTGTGTTAACATCCTCCCTAAAAGAGTCAAATCAGCCAAAATCGTCCCTATGTTTACCTAAAAACCACGCTATAGGGCTTTTGAATTGCTAACATCGTCATAAAAAAGTAAATTATGTATGTGCTTTCCGCACTCTCATATCCACCTATGTCACTGATTATATGACGTTTGGCTTTTTTGGTCATACGGAAAGCAGACGGAGTGATTAATACCCTCAGGCGATAATAACTTTTTTGCCTTCTAAAGGGCAAAAGTTATTTACCGTCTGAGGTGAGAGAAAGTGGGGAATGATGGGATTGCGGAACGAGTCAGCAACGCAATGACATACGGCTTGATAATCAGGCAGATGCATTGCCGTTGCTCAGAATGACAAGGCACAGATTGCGGGTCAAGCCCGCAATGACAGTCGTGTGGTCCGCAATGACATTTTGGACACGCAATCTCTTGATTGAATGGCTCTTTTGGCTGTTATATTAACTCCCTTACCTCTCTATTTTGTCCGCGACCTTTGCTGCAAGGGCGTCCCATTCGGGGAGAGCGGTGGGTGTGCCGTTATCGCCGTTTTCTCGGATGGACATATAGATAGGAATCTGAGCCAAAAGCTCAAGCCCATATTTAGCTGCCATACGAGAACCGCCATCCTTTCCAAAAATATAATATTTGTTTTCAGGGAGTTCTGCAGGGGTAAACCAAGACATATTCTCCACCAACCCTAAAATAGGGACATTAACATTTTTATTTCGGAACATATTTACCCCTTTCTCTACATCGGCAAGAGCCACTGCTTGTGGGGTGGTTACAATAATTGCCCCTGTCAGAGGGGTATCGTGAACCATTGAGATATGAATATCTCCTGTTCCCGGAGGGAGGTCAATAAGGAGGAAGTCGAGTTTTCCCCACTTAACTTGGAACAACATCTGTTTTAAGGCATTGCAAGCCATCGGTCCTCTCCAGATTAGAGCTTGTTCTGGCGCAGCAAAAAACCCGATTGACATCCACTTTACACCAAATCTTTCAATAGGGACGATCAAGTCAAATCCATTCTCCTCATAACCGCCACCATTCTCCTCTACTTCGGGTGCCATCTCCTCGGTTCCGGTCATCTTGGGGACAGAGGGACCATAGACATCAGCATCTGCAAGTCCCACCCTATACCCTTCACGAGCCAATGCCACAGCAAGATTTACAGCAACTGTGGATTTCCCTACTCCCCCTTTGCCGGAGGCTATTGCAATAATGGCTCCAATATCTTTAAGCTGCTCCTTCCCTAAATCGGGAAGGGGCTGCTTCTCTTTTTTCTGTTCCTTAACGACTTTTGGAGCAAGTCGAAAGTTTTCAGGGGCATATTTTTTTTCCATATCGTTATTATCTTACAATATCCATCTCTTTTAGTAAATAACCGGCTCCACCATATTTGTCGATAATAAAGAGGACATAGCGGATATCGACATTGATACATCTCTGGAGTTGAGGTTCGAAGATAATATCCCCACTCATAGATTCCCAGTTTCCGTCAAAAGCAAGACCGATTAATTCACCTGCACCATTGAGAACAGGGGAGCCGGAGTTACCACCGGTAATATCATTGTTTGAAAGGAAGCAGACAGGCATTTTACCATTAGGAAGTCCGTATTCACCGAAATCCTTGTTTTTCCAGAGCTCTTTAAGACGCTCAGGCACCACAAATTCCCAGTTGTTAGGGTCCTCTTTTTCCATAACTCCATCTAAAGTCGTATAGTAATCATATAAAACCCCATCGCGAGGAGAATAAGGAAGAACTGAGCCATAAGTCATTCTCATAGTGCTGTTTGCATCGGGATAAATAGCCTCTCCCTTACGCATTTCGAGAGTTCCGGCAATATATTCTTTCTTTCCGAGACTTAGTTGTTTCTGACTATTCTGAACGGTTTGAGAAATCTCTTTGCTTATCGCTTTATTAGGATCCATCATAACAGCAGGGTCTTCCATAATAGACCTCCCCTTAGAGGAGTCCTCTCCGGCTGCTTTTAATGAAGCAACATACCCCTCAAGTTTCTCGCGTGAAGCGAATAGAGAGTTGTCAAAAAGGAAATCGACAAACATATTTATATCACCGCCAAAGTTCTCTTCAATAGTAAAGAATACAGGGTGAAGATTAGAGGCGGGGACATTCTCTTTATAGATTTTCAACATAGCTTTCGCCACCTTCCTGTCAGTAGATGGGGAGTAATCTTTATAAAATCTCTCAATGTAAGCATTGATCATTGCAAGTTTTCCCTCCTTCTGCGCCTCGGGCAGAGATGCATACTCATTGATTAGAGGGGCCATTGTAAGGGCAGCGCTCGAAATCTCTATCCTTCCGATAGATTCAGAAGTATATTGATAGATTTTTAAGGCATCACGACGGCTTTCGATAGCACTATTAACTTTATTTAGAGCATCTCCGTAAAGTTCCGTTCTCTTTTTGTTCTTATTTACCCAATTCATAAACTTAACCTCCTCGTCAGCTCTTCTCTTCTCAACATCGAGCTTAGCAAAGGTCTCATTCATCCCAATCCATTTTTTCCAACCATTTGAAGAGCCGGAATATTTACTTGCATACTGAATCATAATCTTAGGATCAGCCTGCATATCTTCCATTAAGATCCCCTGACGAACGCCGCGAACATAGATACTGATGGCGTTTATCACATCGCGAGTCTCCACCAGTTCACTACGAGTCATAAAGCGGTTTGTTCTACCGGGATACCCGATAATCATAGCAGGGTCATTAGGTTTAACCCCTTTAAGGGAGATCTTTAAGAACTGCTTGGGGGTATAAGGAACATTATCTGCCGAATAGGGGGCAGGGTTATTGTCTTTATCTGCATATACTCTGAAAACAGAGAAGTCTCCGGTATGACGAGGCCACATCCAGTTGTCGGTATCTGCTCCGAATTTCCCTATGGAGGAGGGGGGAGCCCCTACGAAACGAACGTCTCTAAACACTTTAGAAACAATGAGATAATAACTATTTCCACCATAAAATGATTGGAGATTAGCAGAGAGGTATTTGTTCCCTTCCACCACCTTTTTAGTCATCTCTTCGCTTAAAACCTTTAGAACAGAATCCTTCTCCTCTTGAGTATTATATTTGCTCAACGCTTTTTCAACATCCTTGGTAACATCAGTGAAACTCTCAAGAAATGTAACGGTAAGACCTTGAGCCGGAAGCTCTTCAGAGAGATTCATTGCCCAAAAGCCATCTTTAAGGTAATTGTTTTCCACAGAGCTAAGTCTTTGAATAGCACCATAACCGCAGTGGTGGTTAGTAAAGAGGAGTCCGCTATTAGAGACAATCTCCGCAGTACAACCCCCTCCAAAATGGACAATAGCATCTTTGAGGCCGGAGTGGTTAATATTATAAATATCTTTTGCTGTCAGAGTGAAACCAAGTTCCGACAATTTTTTGTTATTGAGTTTCTCAATAAGAGGGAGTAGCCACATCCCTTCATCCCCTTTAACGGGTGTTAAGGAGAGTGTGAAAAGGAGTAGAACCAATAAACACGATTTTCTCATAATTATAATTATTTAATATGTAAATTTGTTGCTTTAAGCAGACAAAAGTAGTAAAAATGATACTCAATTCCCAAAAAGATAAAGAAGAAATTGTAGTGGCTGTCGATAAGTTCAAAGGGAGTCTGACGGCGAGTGAGGTGGCTAAAGCCATTTCACAAGCCCCTCTCTTTTCAGACGACAAATATAATTTAACACTTCTCCCTATGGCTGATGGTGGGGAGGGGAGTCTTTTGGTAATAGAGAGTACCCTTCAAGGAGTTGAGGTAGAACGAATAGAGGTAGAAACAGTAGATCCCTTAGGAAGACCAATAAAAACTTATTTTCTCTTTATTCAGAAGAGTCGCACGGCATTTATTGAGATGGCTTCTGCCTCGGGACTTGGGCTCCTCTCCTTAAATGAGAGAAACCCCCTCCGCACCTCCTCTTTTGGTTTCGGAGAGTTAATAAGAAAGGCAATAGTGGAGTGCGGTGCACGAGAATTGGTTCTTGCAATAGGGGGGAGTGCCACCAATGATGCCGGAGTGGGGATGTTATCTGCACTTGGGTATCGTTTTAAAATCAATGCAAATTTCCCTAATCGCGACATTTCTGTTTTTCTAAAGACAATAAAATCCTTGGATACCTCTCTGGTTAATGAGGTAACTCCGGGGTTAGAGGAGGTGAGGATTAAAGTTGCTTGCGACGTAAAAAACCCTCTACTGGGACCCAATGGTGCCACTGCGGTTTATGCAGCGCAGAAGGGTGCAACACCGGAGGCAATTGTTTCACTTGAAGAGGGGATGAAAAACATTGTTTCGGTGATAGGAGAAGAGGGTGCCGATTTTCCGGGTGCCGGAGCAGCAGGAGGAGTGGGTTATGCATTGCGAAGCGTGTTAAAAGCAGAACTTGTTCCGGGTTGGAAATTGTTTTCAGACCTTATTGGGATTGAAAAAGAGATTGAAAAAGCAGATTTGGTAATAACCGGAGAGGGTAAATTTGATGCCCAGTCTTTAGAGGGGAAGCTCCCTTATGGGATTATTGAAATTTGCAGGAAATACAATAAAAGAGTATGGGTAATATGTGGAAAGAATATGATTCCTGAAGAGGAGTGGAAAAGGCTTGGAATAGAGAGGGTAATGCCTCTTACAGACATAGAGCCTAACATAAGAAGATGTGTGGCTGAAGCCTTTGAATTGATAAAAAAAAGGGTAAGTATTTAAAAATTTTATTTTGTAAAAAAATATTGTTAAAATTGTACGATAACATTGAAGGTAAAAAGGCTATGAAAAGATATTTATCTATAATCCTCTTCTCTTATACTCTGCTATTTATGAGTATTTCTCCGATATGCGCCCAAACACAAAAAAATAAATTGATAATAAAAGGGGATTCGAGTTATCCCCCTTATGAGTTTATTAATAGTAATGGGGAGCCGGATGGATTTAATGTTGATATTACCAAGGAGATACTCGACATAATGGGGTATGAGTATGATATAGAGTTGATAGATTGGGGGTTAGCACTTCAGTTATTGGAGGGTAAAAAGATAGATATGTTGATGGGACTCTCGTTCTCTATAGAAAGGAGTAAAATGTGTCATTTTAGTCAGCCTCACTCTTATATAAAGCAGACACTTGTTTATAGGAAAGATAATCCTATAAAGACACTTGGAGAATTTTTTACTAAAAAGATAATAGTACAAGACTATACTTTAGCAAACCAACTACTTTTTGAGGCAGGGGCAGGCGAGAGGCTTATTCGTTATGAAAGAATAGAGGATGGAATTAAAGATTTATCTATCGGTATAGGAGAGGTCGCTATATGTGAGGAGTATATAATCAGGTATATGATTAAAAAGAACAACATTAATAACTTGGAATATATTTTTGTTGATGATATAAAACCGGTCCAATATTGTTTTGCTATAAACAGAGATGAACATAAGCTTTTAATGGATATTGATGTAGGGCTTGAAATAATAAAAGATTCCGGGAAATACGATGAGTTATTTATAAAATGGTTTGGAAAGGCACCTGAAACAACAAGTTCTATCTCTGTCTTTTCTAAATTTATTGTTTTAATAGTAGGCATCATTGGTTTTATAATTATAGTTATTGCTCTGTTTACACGTTTTCAGGTTAAAAAATCCTCAAAAGCAATAGGTGCCACTCATACAGTGCTTAAAACTATTTTTAGAAATAATAAAATAGAGCCTATAATTTTTAATGTAAAAGAGAAGAAGTTTTATTGTTTACAATTGTCCCCATTTTATAAAAAAGAGGGGTTTGCATTGGACCAATACATAAAAATTCTTGATAAAGATGAGGCACTATCTCTTTTAAGGTTACTTGACTCCCTCACATCAAAAGAAAAAGAGCAAGGAAAAGTGATACTTCATTTTAGAGATAACAACTTTGACAAAAAGGGAATTTTCGAGCTTGTTCTTACCGCAGAGAAAGGTACTGAGAGGTCAGTTAATCAATTAACAGGTCATTTTAAAGATATAGAGACCGAATATAAGGAAAAACAGAAATTAGAGCTCTTTCATGATAAAACTTTTGCTGCTATAAAGGATAATGGTATTATGTTTTGGGAATATGATGTTGCTAATAGAGAGTTTACATGCATTAATGACCCAATGAACAACTTTGATGAAGAGATAAAACTCTCCCCGGCAGATTATTATTCTGTTATCTCTAAAGATGACGATGAGCTAATTAGAACCAACATAACAATGATGGATTGCGGAAAAGATGAGGACTTTAGGATGGAGGTAAAGATGAAATTCTTTGGAGGGGAAGGAGAGGTTTATAGAAATTATGTTATAACAGGTACTCCCTTTAGAAAGAGTAAGCAGACGGGCAGGGTTGTGTCGTATGTAGGGGTAAGGAGAGATGTAACGCATTTTTATCTAAGACAGCGCAGACTCTCAGAATTTATGGACAAAGTCAATTTAATTACTAAAGTGGCGGGGATTTCTGTTTGGGAGTATGATATAGAGAGCAGATCGTTTATTATAGAGTACTGTTTCATAAATAAAAGGAGCTATGTTATGTCCTTAGATGAATTCTATACGCTTGTTCATCCTGAGGATCTCTCTTTTGCTAAGTCAATGCATAAAACTCTTGAGCGTGGGGAAGTGGAGTACTATGAGGGGGAGTATCGCTATTTTATAGATGGAGAATATGTTTGGACTAAAGTCTATGTAGCCTCATACAAAAGGGATGAAAAAGGGAAAATTATAAAATATGTAGGGATAGATGTAATAAATGAAGAGTGGAAAAAGACAGTTGCAGAACTTGTGCAAACAAAAGAGAAGGCAGAGACATCAGACAAGCTAAAGTCAAATTTTCTCGCGAATATGAGTCATGAAATACGAACTCCACTAAATGCCATACTTGGATTTTCCGAATTACTGTCAGAGTCTGACTCTCCCGAAGATAAGATACATTATAAAGGAGTAATAAAGGAAAACGGGAAACTTCTGTTAAAACTTATAGAGGATGTGCTTGATCTCTCTAAGATAGAGGCAAATGCCATAACACTTAATCCAATAGATTTTGATTTTGCAAAGTTTTTCACCTCTCTTTCAGAAGGATACAGTAAATTAGCGGAAACAAAGGGGATATCATTTGTTTGCAACAACCCTTATAAAAAATGCATTGTAACCCTTGATAAATATAGATTGGAGCAGGTTATTAATAACTTTATTTCTAATGCCTTAAAATTTACCAATGAGGGTAAAATAATAATGGGCTATAATTATGAAAATGACGGGATAAGAATAACTATTTCTGACACAGGCATAGGGATTAGTAAAGAAAAGTTATCAAAAGTTTTCGGTAGGTTTGAGAGGGGGTCTGATGTTTATATAGGAACCGGACTTGGTTTGGCTATAAACAAAGCCATAGTAGATGCTATGGGAGGAAAGATAGGAGCAGACTCTAAACTTGGTAAAGGTTCCACTTTTTGGGTTTTTTTCCCATGTTCGACAAATATAGAATAAAGTAAAACATTAAAAATTTAAGATGTTTCAGCATTTCATATTATTACTGCCCACCTTCATATGCCTTTTATTTGCGGTTCTTCTATTGATTAAAAAATCAGAGAGGAACTGTAATTGCTATGTGGGTTTGGGTTTTTTCTTTTTAGGCATTTCCACATATAGTTATGCCACTTATTATGAATATAACTATCAGGGGTTTGTTTATATGGATATAATACAGTCGCTATCTCTTTTAGTTATTCCTTTCATTTTTTTATATTACGATGTTATATTCGCAGAAAGTCAGAAACTATCAAAAGTTTTAGGGTATTTTATCCCCCCGTTAGTACTTATTTCCTTATATATTATACTCTATACCGGATTAGGAAAAGAGGACTCTGTTAGTTTTATAAAGAATTATTATTATAGTATTCCGGTGATTGCTATTAACGAGTGGGAGTTTGGAGCATTAGAAATCCTAAACAAATATGTATTTAATGCACTAATTTTAATTCAGTTAATTACTCTTGTGTGGAGGACTTTTGTTTATTACAACAAACAAAACAATCAGGGCGCACAAGTTTTATATATTATAGACGACCAAGCGCAGTATGGTTCTCTTTTTACTCTCTTTTCCATATTAATAATAGCTATTTCTATTGTTCTTAAAATTGTTATAATAAACCCTGAAATAAAACATAGTCTTTGGTTTAATGAATCTCTTTTCTTTGTAAACTCATTTGCCCTCTTTTTCCTTGGGCAGAAGGCTCTTTTTTTGGAGTATATCCCTAAATCTAAAGAAGAAATTGAGTCAAAAGAGACCTCTTTTGAAGAGGATTATCTAAATAAGAAAGAATAATGCTTCCTCTTTATTACTCGGATTTTATTGAGGCAGGGTGTGATGAGGCAGGGAGGGGACCTCTTGCCGGACCACTATTTGCTGCAGCGGTAATTCTTCCCAAAGATTTTAATGCTCCTAAAATCAATGATTCTAAACAACTTTCAGAGTCTGCTCGTAATGAACTTCGTTTGAAAATAGAGAGTGAAGCTCTTGCTTGGGCGGTTACTGCTATCGACCCCGAAGAGATAGATAGGCTTAATATACTAAGAGCCTCTATAGTGGCGATGCAACGCTCTTTAGACAAACTTTCGGTAAGACCTGAATATGTTATAGTCGATGGCAATAAGTTTTTACCATATAAAGACCCTTTTAGCGGAGAGGTAATTCCTCATAAATGTTTTGTAAAAGGAGATGGTCTTTTCGCCTCAATCGCCGCTGCCTCTATACTTGCTAAAACACACCGTGATGAGTTTATGCGCGAAGCAGCTAAACAATATCCTCAATACGGATGGGAACATAATATGGGATACCCCACCAAAGAACATAGAGAAGCTCTCTCTAAGTATGGGATTACCCCATTACATAGAAAGAGCTTTAACTTGACCTACGAACTTTCGCTTTGGGAATAATTATTTTAATGACCACCCGGCAGTCCAGTCTTCAGTGGCAGAGACAGCGCCTTTATAAGGGGCTACAACGAAGAAAGCATCTAATGCTTTAACATCTTTTCCTCCGTTAATAGTACCCTTGCATTTGTCTGTAAAATTAATAGTCTGATTGATTAGGTTATTGTTTCCTGAAGCAGTAAATAATGCTTCTGAATAGACTTTCTCTTTACAAGATATGGTGCCTGCCATTGAAATATGTTGAAGTTTTGATTTTCCGCTCTTTAGAGCATTCTCTGTCTCTACAGTTTCAGTAGTCAGACACTCCGGCTTACCCATTACTAATACATTATAGAGCTCCACCTCTGTTCCGGCGCGTAGTCTGATACCACGTTTATTCTTAGTGGAGTTATTGCCGATAAGAGTTAAGTTAGAGAGAATAGGGTGAGAAATAGGGGCTGCAACAGCATCCTTACTATTATTATCAGCCTCTATTAAACAGTCACATTCATACCCTAATTCAGCTTCAGGAGCCTGAATTGCAATAAGGAACTGTGCTTTTCCACACCACCCTTCAGTCCAGTCGAAAGAGTCATCACTACTATATGAGGAGATAAGGTGTTTAACATTAACTGTTCCCCCAAACCATTCAAATCCATCATCTGAACCTTTATATGTTTGAACGTAGTCTATCTCAGTCTTATTTCCTACTCCGTAAAGTGTAAGACCGTTTGACTCTTTCTCCTCAGAGAAGGCGTAACCTGTATATTCAAGTCTTACATATTTGATAACACCGGAGTTATCGGCAACATCTGAACCACCATAAGTAGCATCCCCTATTTCTGATTTAGAGGTAGCACCTGTAACATTTATAGGGGCTTTTCCGCAGATATGAAGGCCTCCCCAAGCACCTGCTTCCTTTCTTTCAGAGGTCATAACAATAGGCTTAGAAGAGGTCCCTTTTGCCATTATTTTAGCTCCTTGTTCGATAAGGATATAGTCCACGATATTATCATCTTTTGCAACTATTGTAACCCCCTCTTCGATAATAAGGGTTGCTCCGCTTTTAACATGGAGACCACCGGTAAGGTGATAGATTAAACCTGCTTTAAGAGTTTTGTTCTCTTTGACTTCACCGATTAAGTCAGTCTGCTCTTCTGTCCCTCCGCCGTTGTTGTTTCTTTCGCATGAGGAAAATAAAATAACTCCAAACGCTAATGAAGCGAGTGTAAATAAAATTCTTTTCTTTTTCATTTTGTAAAATATTAAATGGTTGTTAAAAATCATAAGAAATTCCAAGTTTTGCTCCTATTCCACTCGAATACCTTTGAACCTCGATTACTTTTCCAGTGTTTTTAATCTCTTGTTCAAACCTGGTAACGCTGTTAAGCAGGTCTCTGACCTGCAGAGAGAGGCTCCAGTGGGAGTTAAATCTGTACGCACATACTAAATCAATGGTGCTTAAAGGTTTTTGGATTACATTCCCCATTCCATAGATACCTACTGCGTGGATACGAGGACCTTGAAGGTTATAAAGGGCAGATATGCTTAATTCAGACTTGTTTCTTAAAGGCTGAACATAGACCAAGTCTGCATTTATCAAATATGGTGAAGCCCCTTGTAAGGGACGACGAGTATCAGTATAGATTCCCCCATCTTCCGGCAATATTACATTTGTTAGCATCAATGAGGCATTGAAAGAGGCTCTTAAAAATGGGAAAATGGTCTGTTTTACCTCCACTTCCATTCCTGCCGCAGAACCTGTCTCCGCATTGCGGAAAGTATAGACCGCAGAACCTCCGGAGGACTCCTGAACTTGCTCTATAGGGGTTTGAAGTATTTTGTAATAGGCAGTTATTGAGATAAAATTAGTGGTATTGGGAGAGGAAAGTTCATATCGAAGGTCGAAATTGTAATTGTATCCATTGGTGATATTTTCATTTCCACGAATCTCTGCACTACCGTAAGACTCTTTATAGAGGAAAGGTGCCATCTCTATGAACGAAGGTCTTGTTATGGTTCTCGAAAGAGCGAAACGAAAAGCATTCTTTTGGTCTAATAGGTACCTTAAATTCAATGCAGGGAATAGATCCCCTCTCTTTAACAGAGATTGTTTGCCGATGGAGGCATCTGTCCAATAATCAACACTTTGATAGGCGTATTCATATCGTAAACCTATATTAACTAAAAGTTTCTCTATGGGGAACAGATCTGTGGAGGCGTAACCGGCAGCTATTGTACTCTCCGCATAGTAATTTGATTTGGGCTGGGCATCTTTATTAACCGTTATTTTTCCACTCTCTATCTCCCCGCGATTAAGAAAGTTTTCAGTGTTTAACACATCTGTTACAGCAGGGTTTATTTTACTGATATTATAATAAAACCTTACCGAATTAAAATCCCTCTTTTTGTACTTAAAACTTATTCCACTCTTTATATTGTTCTCCCCGAAACGATACTCTGTTCCTATGTTTGCAACCCCCTCTTTCTCCTTCAGATCTCCGAAATATCTCATGGTCTCTTGTTGGTTTAGCTTAAAAAGAGTGATGTTTCCCTCGTCTGTACGGTACATTACTTGTCTTCTGTCCGGCTCATTGCTCTCTGTCATGCCGAAAGAGGAGCCCCAGTTAAGGTTCCATTTTTTCCCTATTTTATGAATCCCTTTTAACTGATTTATAAAGAGTGAATATTCGTGAAAAACAGAATTGTTACCTGTTAAATGAATCCCTTCAGAGTCATAACCTTTACGTAATTTGAAGTTATCAGAGGCATTACGAGAGAAGAAGGTGGTAAAAGTAATATTGTCCCCTTTTTTAAAGTTATAGGAGAGGTTTGCAAGTCCTGCCACCCTTAACTCCCCTGTATAACTATCATAAAAAAATTCGTTTAATTTCTCCCCTTGAGCTGTCAAGTTAGTAACATAAGATTCTCTCATGGTCTCGTAGGTGTTCCCCAATGAGAGAGAGGCAAGCAGATTCCATGAGTCCCCATTTTTTCTTTCCCACTCTTTTCCAAAGGCAACTAACCCTGAAAAACCGGGAAGAGCAGAGGATTTGGAGATGGAAAAAGAGGTCTTAAATGGGTCGTTCTGTTTTACATAATCGGAAAAAGAACGAGGGGACATCTCTACTATACTTTTGGAGATATTATTAGAACGCCATAGTCCCCATCTTTTATCACTCTGATAGAAGGGTTGAAAAAGGGTTTTCGCTTTTCCCGAAATATCAAAAGAGACCACGAAGAGGCTTTTGCCGTGTATCTCCTTGGTCTTAATATCTATATGAGCACCTGAATAATCTGCATAAGCCTCTGGTTGGTAAACCTTGCTAACAGTTATGTTTTGAACTGTAGATGCCGGGAATAAATCGAGGGGTATTAGCTTGTTATCGGGGTTGGGAGATGCTATCGGAAGACCATTTAAAGTGGTAATACTATATCTGTCACCAAGTCCTCTTACGAATAATTGCCCTGTCTCGGCAAAAGAGACTCCTGTTACCTTCTTCATCCCCTCTTGAACATTTGAGAGCCCTTTTACACTCATCTCCTTCGCTCCTAAATTTTCAATTTGTGCTGCGGAGATTTTTCTTTGAGAGAGGAGAGCCGACTCATTCTCTTTATTTGCCTTTCCTGTTACAGTAACGGTTTCAAGTTCGAGATTTTCAGGCTCCATTGCGAAGTCTAGAACTATTTGACTTTTATCACTAATTTTTATCGCCTCTGTAACGATGTTCTTATAAAATATATACCTGACCTCGATTATATATGATCCCGCTTTTGGGATTTTTAATTCGTAATACCCTTCAGCATCTGTACTTGCACCGCTGTTTGTTCCTGATAGCATAATGGTAACCCCAATAAGGGGCTCCCCGTTAGATTTATCGATTACTTTTCCCCGTATCTCTGCTGCATACCCGTTTGTGGCGATTATAAGGAGGAAAAGTGTTAAAAAGGTCTCTTTAATTATTTTTATCATCGTCTTTTTTTTACGCAGTGCAAAGTACGCCTTGCGTTATTAAAGGATTGTTACATTTTAATTAAATCGCCGTTTTCAGTATGTAATTAAAATATGTTAATCTATCTTTGTAGCATTAAAAATTAAGAGAATGGAGAATAAAAATATCAGAATTTTAGTCGTGGATGACGAAGAGTCACTTTGCGAAATACTCCAGTTTAATTTGGAGGTAGAAGGGTACAGAGTTGATGTAGCCTATAGTGCCGAGCAAGCACTCGAACTCCCTCTTGAAAGCTATTCTATAATTCTACTCGATGTTATGATGGGGGCAATCAGTGGATTTAAGATGGCTCAACTAATGAAAAAAAATGAAAAATGGGCAAATATCCCCATTATATTCTGTACAGCTAAAGACACTGAAGACGACACAGTGGTAGGATTAAACCTCGGAGCAGATGATTATATCTCTAAACCTTTCTCTACAAGAGAGGTGGTGGCAAGAGTCAAAAGTGTTTTAAGAAGGACTACCGCTAAGACCAAAGAGTCAGAAAAACAGATAATCTCCCATGACAAGCTCTCTATTGATGTTTTGAAAAGGAAATGTTTTGTGGATGGAGTTGAGGTGGCTCTCACCAAAAAAGAGTTGGAAATCCTAACTCTTTTCCTTCAAAATAAAGGGAGGGTATTAGCAAGAGAGGAGATTCTCCAAAAAGTCTGGAGCAATGATGTGGTGGTGGTCGATAGAACAATAGATGTTAATATTACCCGCCTTCGCAAGAAGATAGGACCTTACGGAAAATATATTATTACAAGACAGGGATATGGCTACGGATTCGAAGTATAAAATCCCCTTTCATATAAGGCTTTTTATATATCTCTTTTCTCTTTTATCTCTCTTCTTCCTCTCATTTGTCTTTTTCCAATATTCCCGAGAAAAGAGATTTAGGGCAGAAAAAATAAACTATGAGCTTCAGGAAGTAAACATAAACTTCTATCACCATTTACAGAGTGGAGAAGCTCCTGAGAACTTTAGTTTTTCAGAATATTTCCCCTTCACAGATAATATTAGAATTTCTACTATAGACTTAGACGGGAAAGTCCTTTATGACTCTGATGCCACCCTTCCTCTCGACTCTATTAAAAATCATAAAGATAGACCGGAGGTCTCAAAAGCTATTAACGAAGGGGAGGGATACACGATTCATAGAGTCTCT
Source organism: uncultured Muribaculaceae bacterium (assembly GCA_964432305.1). Classification (GTDB taxonomy): domain Bacteria; phylum Bacteroidota; class Bacteroidia; order Bacteroidales; family UBA932; genus CAYSND01. Next base: position 15,996 of record CAYSND010000014.1, read on the forward strand.
GAAACGACTAAAATAGAGTATTTTTATGCTGCTAAGAGATTTGACTCTGTAATTGTCAGGTCAGCTATCCCTTATTCGCTAACATTAAATGAGATGCTTAGTGCCGATAAGAGTTTCTTTTGGTTTATTTTCATATTCGCTCTCGCAATAAGTTCCTCGATATTTTTTCTCACTCGCAGACTCGGACAGAATATAACCCGACTTAGAGAATTTGCCGATAGTGCAGAGAGAGGTCGTCCGATTGAAGGGAGCCTCATTACATTTCAGAAGGATGAGCTTGGGGAGATCTCTAATCAGATAGTAAATCTTTACAAAAAACTTCAACAGACTCAAGAGGCTCTCTCCACAGAGCATAATCGTGCGCAGCTTCAGGAACAGGAGCAGATAAGAATAAAGAAGCAGCTTACTCAAAACATTAATCATGAATTAAAGACCCCGGTCAGCAGTATTCAGGGGTATTTAGAGACCATTATCAACAATCCAGATCTTGACGATGCCAGAAAAAGGGTCTTTATCGATAAAAGTTATGAGCAGATTATCCGTTTAACTAATCTATTACAAGACATTTCCATTATTACCAGAATGGACGAGGGGAGCAATATGATAGAAAAGAGCCATCAGAACATATCAGAACTGATAGAAGATGTGCTAAAAGATGAGGCAGTAAAGATTAAGACTAAGGGGATAGAAGTAATAAAGAATATTCCAGAGGGACTTATAATGAACGGAAACTACTCATTGCTTTATTCTGTGTTTTATAACCTTATAGACAATGCTCTTGCTTATTCAGGGGGAACAGTCATTACCCTCTCACTTTTAGAAAAGAGAGAAAAGGAATACCTGTTTAGTTTTGCAGACAATGGGGTAGGAATCGGAGAGGAGCACCTTGCACGTATTTTTGAAAGATTTTACAGGGTGGACAAGGGGAGAAGTAGAAAGTTAGGGGGAACCGGACTTGGACTCTCTATAGTTAAAAATGCTGTAATTCTCCATGGTGGAATCATTAAAGCACAGCTCTGTAATCCGGGTCTTGAGTTTGTTTTCTCATTTAAGATAGACATTGATAATGGGTAACAATTTCTTATTAGTTTTGTAATGGTTTTGTAACATAGCAAAGATACTTTTGTCCTTTAATTCTAAACAAATCCCGTATGGATAACATTTATCTTATTATTTTGATTTTCATCTTCTGCTTAGCTGTTTTTGACTTAATGGTGGGGGTGAGCAATGATGCGGTTAACTTTCTCCAATCGGCACTTGGTGCCAAAGCAGCCTCTTTCAGAGTAGTGCTCTTAGTGGCTGCTGCGGGGGTCTTTTTCGGAGCAGTATCGAGTAACGGGATGATGGAAATTGCACGTCACGGGATATTTTTACCGCAGTATTTTTATTTTAGTGAGTTGATGTGTATTTTCCTTGCGGTAATGGTAACAGATGTGGTATTGTTAGATGTCTTTAACTCCTTAGGACTCCCTACTTCCACTACAGTCTCTTTGATTTTTGAACTACTTGGAGGAACAGTAGCGTTGGCGATGATAAAATCTATCTCCTCTGATGGTGCACTCCAGTTCGCAGAGATGATTAATACGGATAAAGCTTTAACGGTTATAATCGGGATATTCTTATCGATAGCGATTGCCTTCTTCTTCGGTACATTAGTTCAGTATATAACGAGAATCATCTTCACGTTCAATTATAAAAAGAACCTAAAATGGTTTGCCGGTCTCTTTGGTGGGGTGGCAATAACCTCTATTTTATATTTCTTGCTAATAAAAGGGGCAAAAGATGCCTCGTTTATGACAGAAGATGTTAAGCATTGGATAAGCAATAATGCTTTCTTGATAGTTACGGTCTGTTTCTTGGGTTCCACTCTTTTAATGCAGATAGTCCATTTTCTTAAAGGGAATGTATTTAAGTTTGTGGTTCTTTTAGGAACATTTGCTCTCGCAATGGCTTTTGCAGGGAACGACCTTGTGAACTTCATCGGAGTTCCACTTGCAGGTCTCTCATCTTTCAATGACTATATGGCAAATGGAACAGAACTTGGAGTTAACGGGTACTTGATGGAGAGTCTTAACAGTCCTGCTAATACCAATGTCTTTATTCTACTTGCGGCAGGTGCTATAATGGTTTACTCACTTGTAACCTCCAAAAAAGCACATAATGTTATTAAAACCTCACTTGAACTTTCGCGCCAGAATGAAGGTGAAGAGATCTTCAGCTCTTCCAAAATTGCAAGAAGAGTCGTTTCAGATACCATTCAAGCCTCTAATTGGGTTGTGAAAAACACCCCAAAACGGGTAAGTACCTGGATTGAAGGGAGATTTAATAAAGATGAAATGATTATGGAGAAGGGAGCCTCTTATGACCTTATAAGAGCCTCTGTTAACCTAGTTTTAGCAGCACTACTTATTGCCTTAGGAACCTCTTTGAAACTCCCTCTTTCTACCACTTTCGTTACATTTATGGTGGCAATGGGTTCTTCATTGGCAGACAAGGCATGGACAAGAGAGAGTGCGGTCTTTAGAGTTTCCGGAGTTATTCAAGTTATCGGAGGGTGGTTCCTTACAGCAGGGGTTGCCTTTATAGCCTGTTTCCTCGTAGTTCTCATAATGTATTACGGAGGTGTAATAGCAATGATAGGAATGGCTCTTTTGGCAGTTACTGTTATATTCTTAAGCAACCGTCGTTTTAAGAAAAAAACCAAAGCGGCTAAAGAAGATGTTCTCTTTACTGAAATAATTAACGCCCAAGATCCCAAAGAAGTTTGGGCTCCATTAAAGAAACATATCCATACTACGGTTTTGGAAGAATTAAACTATGTTTCCGACTTTTATAATAAACTCACTGACTGTTTCATTAATCAGGATAGAAGGTGTATGAAGAAACTTTCCGACTCTATCGGAGATCAGAAAGAGATATATAAAAAGAGTAGGAGAAAAGAGCTTGTGGGGATGCAGAAGGTCGATCCTATCATAGGTCTTGAAGCCACCACTTGGTTTCATTTGACAAGCAATAATACCATACAGCTTCTCTATTCTCTCAGAAGAATAACAGAGCCTTGTAAAGAGCATATAGATAACAATTTTAACCTTTTACCGGAAGAGAGCAAGAATGAGTTTATGCCTCTGAGAGATGAGTTAATTCTTCTATTGGAAGGGACTTTCCATTTCGTAAAGAGCAATGGCAGTGACAAGGAATTAGTAGCTTTGGTGAAGAGGATTTCTGCCTATAAAAAGGAGGCGAATAAGGCTCTCGATAATCTTTACAAGAGAATTCATAAAGAGAAAAACTCGTGCAATCTAAACATATATATGCTTTATCAAGTAATGTTGCAGGAGTCTCTACAGATAGCAGATTCTCTCAAACATCTTTCAAGGGCTATATATAAGCTCCAAGGAGTAGAGAGCAAATAATTTACTTAGTCTCCAAGCGTTCCCTAAGGAGTTGTATAATCTCCTCTTTATCACTGAGCCATCCACGTAGAGTTTTAACCTCTCCGCTTAAAAGTTCGTTTTGAGCTCGCAACTCTTTTAGTTCTGCATACTCAAGACCTGTTAACTCCTCCTCATTAAGTTCGCCACTCATAATGGAATCGTTATGATGTGATTTATACCCAAGTACAAGGTCCGCTTCCGGAACTCCTAAAATATCTGAGAGTTGAAATAGTCTTTCACTTATGATAGCAGTCTTTCCTTTCTCTAACTTTCTATATGCCGTTATGGAGATGTTCATTTTCTGGGCCATCTCTTCTTGAGAAAGCCCCCTCTCTTTTCGTAACTTAAAGATATTATTTTTGACGCTCGAATTATCCATAGTTACAAAATTAGAGAGCATTCATAACCACTATGGGTAACTAAAAGTTATTAAACAACAACTAAAAGTTTTTATAAAAAATCTCTAAAATTTAAAAACGTATAAATTTTCACTTTTTGTGGACAAATCTCGAATCCAATTATTATTTTTCCAATCTTCGCAAAAAAGTTAAACATATTAAAGCTTTTAGTTATGAATAACACCCAAACAATCTGCCAAAAGATCGACGAGCTGTTTGAACAGCATCACGTTTTCTTAAATCCTAATCTAAAGTTATCAGACCTCTCGGAGATATTGAATCTCTCCGTTAAAGAACTCACCCATCTCTTCTCGACGGAGATGGAGTACTCGTTTAAAGAGATGTTAGCTATTAATAGACTCTTTTTCGCAAGAGATCTTT
>CAYSND010000015.1:0-19944 GCA_964432305.1 uncultured Muribaculaceae bacterium
CTGCTTTTACATATTTAAGTTCACTCGCTTTTTGGGCTGATGCTCCAAAGGGGAGAGACAAAAGCAATAAAGCGGCTATCAAAAGGGTAATAATAGTGTTCTTATACATACTGTGATTTTTTAATTTTCAATCCATTCTATTTTAATTCCCCTCCTCTCCATACCTCGGAACCATGTCATCTGCCTTTTGGCAAACTGATGAATAGCAACAGCAAGACGACTCTCCATCTCCTCATAACTAATCTCCCCGGTCAGATAGAGGGTAACAAACTTATATTCGAGTCCGTAGTAAATAAGGTCTTCTGCGGCAATACCGCTTTTAAGCAATTTTTCCACCTCTTCCACCAATCCCTCCCCTAATCGCTGATGCAATCTCCTATCAATCCGCGCATTGCGCTCCTCTCGCGAGACAGAAATTCCAATATATCTTACCTCCCCTTCGGCAAATTTAGGGAGCAAAACTCCTTCTAAAGAACAATCCACATAATTCGCACCTTCACTCCCCTTAGCACCCTGCTGCTGACAAATAGACCCGTCCCCCTCACCACTCTCAGCACCCCCTCCGCCAAGTGGCGGCGTTTCAGAGTTTTGGGACTGATATATGGCAATTTCGAGTGCACGAATCAGACGCTTCCTGCTATCAAAGTCTGTGGTATTGTGCGGAGTTCTCAATGAAGTTAGCTTCGCAATAAGAGTCTCCGTGGGGAGCTCTTCAAGCTCCCTTCTTAATTCGGGGTCAGGTGGCACCTCCTGCAACTGATAACCACGAGTAACTGCCTCGATATAGAGTCCCGAACCCCCACAAAGAATGGGGGTTTTCCCTCTACCTATCACATCCCAATAGGCTTTTGCAAAATCTCGTTGATAACGGAAAAGGTCATATTTAACCCCTGCATCGACTATATCTACAAGGTGGCAAGGGAGACTCTTCTCCTCCCCTGTCAAAGGATCAGAATAGAGATAATCCCCTAAATCTTTCCCCGTTCCTATATCCATACCACGATATACCTGCCTCGAATCGGCAGAGATAATCTCTCCATCGATTTCCCGTGCCAAACGGACTGCAAATCTTGTTTTCCCTGAAGCAGTGGGACCTAAAACCACAATCATACCACAAATATAATCAGATTATTTCTCAAATTAATCCTATATTTGCACCCCAATGCCAAAAGCAAAAAGTAAAATAGAGATTAAAAACAAAAAAGCCTCCTTCGAATATGAATTTATTGAGGTTTTTACAGCGGGGATAGTTCTGACAGGGACCGAAATTAAGTCCATAAGAGCAGGTAAAGCATCTCTGCCGGATAGTTATTGTTATTTCTCAGGAAATGAGCTTTTTGTAAAGAATATGCATATTGCCGACTATTGGTGGGGATCTTTTAACAAACACGACCCAAGAAGAGACCGCAAGCTACTTTTAAATAGAAGAGAACTCCGAAAATTACAGCGAGCCACCAAAGAGAAGGGACTGACTATAATTACCACAAAGCTCTTTATTGCCGATAACGGTTACGCCAAACTCAACATTGCACTTGCTCGAGGTAAAAAAGAGTACGACAAACGCCACACCATTAAAGAGAAAGACCAAAGACGCGAAAGAGAGCGTGGCGATGAGTAGATATTTTACACTTTTTTTTCACATCTGTAGTACCAATCCTTCATTCCTGTATTATATTTGCAAAAAACATAATTATTAACAATTAAAGGTTGAGGAGCGAGCATTATGACAACAACTTCACTAAAACTATTGAACATTCTAATGAATGATTTTAAACTGACTGAAGAAAAAGCGATGGAGTATATTGAATCTATCGAGAAAGTAGTAGAGGAGAAAACCGACTCTAAAACTACCGAGATGAAGAGTCTGTTTAAAGAAGATTTTATGCGATTAGATCTAAAAATCGAACAGTTTCGATCTGATTTGGAGCTAAAGATTAAAGATTTGGAGGTAAGAATCGAATCCACCAAGAACGAAACACTTAAATGGTTCATTGGAGGCTTCGTGGTTATCGTACTTATGGTTTTGGGGCTATACTTTAAAAGTTAGCCCACTTCCAACTCTGTAAAATTAGGCATTTCCGAAAAACATTACATAATAAATAGGCATATATGTGATTTTACCACTGACCTTTACTTCCCTTTGATTTGAAAGCACCAAGCCCCCTTTTACATCATAGTCATCACTACTAATAAAATGGTTTAGGGCACTATGCACATTGTAGTCTTTGCCTGATTTTACCTCTATTGGAATAATCGAGAGAGTATCATAATCATCAATAAGATAATCTACCTCACCTCTGCTTTTATTATCATAATAGAATAGATTATGCCCATGAGCATTAAGTTCGGAAGCAACGACAGATTCATAAACAGAGCCGAGGTTCACCCCACACTTATCATCTAAAACAGCATTAATATTTTTTTTGTAAAGAACACCTGTCAATATACCCACATCATTAAGATAGAGTTTGATTAGGTTTTTGCCACTCGACTCGATTAAGGGAAAGATAGGGTTTGAAATAGCTTTCACCTCCAATGCAATGCCTGCATTAATTAAATAATCAAATTCGTCCTGATAATCACTGAAACGCTTCCCTTTTATATCTTCAATCTCCTTTACGACTACCCGCTTTTTTCTATTTTCAAGATTTGAAGGTATCATATTATAGATACGTCTGATTTTCAGCTTGTTTTCATGATCATATTTAGAGGCATCTATACCATAAAATTCATGGATAGCGCTCTGTATCTCACGGACTCTTACTATATTCTTAGTCTCAATATATACATTAACAGCCTCCGGAAGCCCACCCACTAAAAGATACTTCTTAAATAACCCCATAACCATATTATGAGCGTTTTCCTCTAAGCTCTCTCTATTTTCAAAACTAAGACGCATAGAATCAATAGCTATTCTCCCAAATCCATTAGCAATAAGAAACTCTTCAAAGTCCAAAGGGTATAAATTCTTCAATTCAATGCTTCCCATAGGAATGGAGGTGGTCTGTGCAAGTGTGACCCCAAGCAATGAACCACTTGCGATATAGGTAAACCTATTGTCCTGACTTAAAAATTTCAGCAAAGTAAGGAGATGTGGGTACTCTTGAATCTCGTCTAAAAAGACTATTGTATTCTCTTTTGTCCCCATCTTATCCCCTGCAATCATACTTAAATGGAGGTAGAAGTCATCAAGAGTCTCGGTGTTTTTAAAAAGTTTTGCACCTAATACATCCTCCATCAGGTTAACTTCGATATAGTTTGAAAAGAGTTTCTTCGCGACATGTCTGACAATATACGATTTCCCAACCTGCCGCGCTCCATTTACTATAAGAATCTTCTTAGAACCCGATTTAAGATGATTTTCTATTACTGTTTCGATCTTTCTGTAGAGCATTTTACACTTTTCTAATGATTTTATGTGTACAAAAATACACTTTTCTATAGAAAAAGCAAGTAAAAAAACACACTTTTCCGAAAAAACCTTGATTTCTATTTTTCTACCCCTCTTGCGTGGGTGAGATCTATCTTCTTTTTAGGGGCTTTAGGGGTGGTGTCGTTGCTCTTATTGGACTTTGTATTATGCTCTGTAGGGGTAAGGGTAGCTGGTTTTGCCTTTTTATGGCAAACAATTATAAGAACAATACCGGCAATAATAAACGGAACACTTAACCACTGTCCCATATTTAGAAGCATACTCTGTTCGAAATCGACTTGAGGCTCTTTGATAAACTCTATTAAAAACCTTATCCCAAAGAGGCAGATTAGAAATATTCCGAAAATCTCCCCTCTTTTAAGTTTCGGAAGGCGTTTTAAGTAGAGCACTAAAAGTGAGAAACCAAGAATAATATAAGAGAAGGCTTCATAAAGCTGTGTCGGGTGTTTAGGAACTGTCTCACCTCTAAGAGAGAAAATAAAGCCCCAAGGGAGAGAGGTCTCCACTCCGTAAATCTCCGAATTAAAGAGATTCCCAAAACGGATAAAAGCACCTGCGAAGCAGACCGCTATTACTATTCTATCAATAAGCCAAAGGAAGTCAAATCCATATTTCTTCCCATATTTATGAATATACCACCAAAGTGCAAGGAGAACCCCGATGGCCCCTCCATGGGAAGCAAGTCCCCCCTCCCAAGTCATAAGAATTTTCCAAGGCTGGGTAAGGTAATACATAGGGTCATAAAAGAGGCAGTGCCCCAAACGAGCCCCTACCAATGTCCCAATAAAAATCGCCCACAAAAGCGGATCCAGAATATCTGTCGAAACCCCTTCACGTTTGAAAAACCACTTTACAATATAATACCCTAAGGGATAAATACCGAAAAGAAAAAGGAGCGGATAATAGTTAATATGAAGCGGGCCTATCGAAAAGATGGTCGGGTCCACATTCCAGACTATTGAGAGTAAATTCATCATACTAAATATTTAATTAATTCTATTTAATCTTGTAAAAACAGATAACGGGAGTCTCCTTTCAAATCTGTCCGAGAGTATAAGTTCTCCTGAAATCCTCTCCCCATCACACCCAAAAGCAGATTTAACCAAAGTATCTGCAAGCATTGCGGAGTACCCGTTGGAATAGAGATTCAGCACCAAAAAACTCCTTTGTGGAGCTAAAATCTGGGCACACCCCTTCAAAAGCTCGAAAAGACACTCATCAAGTTTCCACCTCTCCCCGTCAGGTCCATGTCCGTAAGCAGGGGGATCAAGAATTATACCATTGTATTTATTCCCTCTACGAGCCTCTCTCAAAACAAATTTAAGAGCATCTTCCACCACCCAGCGAACTCCATCCAAAGAGCTAAGTTCCATATTGGTTCTTGCCCAAGTTACCACCTGTTTTACAGAGTCGAGGTGCGTTACATCAGCACCTGCTGCAGCGGCAGCAAGCGAAGCAGCTCCCGTATAAGCAAAGAGGTTCAATACCTTAGGACGCTCCAAAATGGGTGCTGCGGTGGATTTTAGAGCCTGTACTTGTTGATAGATATAGTCCCAATTCGGGGATTGCTCAGGGAAAACCCCAACATGCTTAAAGGAGGTAAGCCCTAAACGAAGACGAAACGAGAGTTCGGAGGCAGGTGACTCTCCACGATAGGAGATTACCCATTGTTCCGGCATCTTTTTATTCATTGACCAGGAACCACTCTCCTCCTTCCCCATTTTGCCAAAACCGGCACCATTAGTAAACTTGGTATTTGCTAAACGCTCCCACTCTTTTTCAGAGAGATATTTATTCCATAAAGCCTTAGGCTCAGGTCTTTCTATTACATACGGACCGAACCTTTCGAGTTTCTCGAAATCACCGGAATCGATTAACTCGTAATCTTTCCAAAGAGATGAAGGGGAGAGAAAAAGCATATTTTTATAATTCGGCTTCAAAGATAGATAAAAAACTATATTTTTTAGTACTTTTGTCAGATGTAATATGAACCAATTAAAACTAAAATAAAATGCAAACAATAGACACTTACCATTTTAAGGGCAAAAAAGTTATCATTCGCGTTGACTTTAATGTTCCACTAAACGACACTTTTGAGATTACAGATGACACTCGTATTCGTGCAGCTATCCCCACACTTAAAAAAATTCTAAGTGAAGGGGGTTCTTTAATCATCATGTCGCACCTTGGACGCCCAAAAGGAGTTACCAATAAATACTCTCTAAAACATATCATTGGAAGAATCGAGGAGTTACTTGGAACGAAAGTTCAGTTTGCTCCCGATTGCCAAAAAGCTGATGAGCAGGCAGCGGCTCTAAAACCGGGAGATGTTCTATTGTTAGAAAACCTCCGTTTCTACGAAGAAGAGGAGGGGAAACCACGCGACCTTGCAGAAGATGCCACTGAAGAGGTTAAGAAAGCTGCAAAAGCTGCTGTAAAAGAGAGACAAAAAGAGTTCACCAAGAAACTTGCCTCTTATGCAGATTGCTACATTAATGATGCTTTCGGAACAGCTCACCGCGCACACGCCTCTACAGCACTAATTGCCAAGTATTTCCCTAATGATAAGATGTTCGGTTATGTTATGGAGGGGGAGATAAAAGCCATTGATAATGTTTTAGGTAACCCTAAGCGCCCTCTTACTGCTATCCTTGGTGGAGCTAAGGTCTCATCCAAAATCGGGATTATAGAACACCTACTTGACCTTGTTGACAATATGATTATCGGTGGTGGAATGGTCTATACATTTAAAAAAGCAGAGGGTGGAACCATTGGAGACTCTCTCTGCGAGGAAGAGCAGTTTGAAACAGCCTTACGAATAATAAAAATGGCTGAGGAGAAGGGAGTTAAACTATTTCTTACAAGGGAAGTTGTTGTTTCAGATGCCTTTGACAATGAGGCAAATACACAAATTGTCCCCTCAAATAAAATCCCTGATGGGTGGATGGGAATGGATGCAGGTCCTAAAGCTATTGAAGTTTGGAGAGAGGTCCTCCTCGCTTCTAAAACTATCCTTTGGAATGGTCCTGTGGGAGTATTTGAAATGCCCAATTTCGCAAATGGGACAAATGCTGTCGCCAAAATTCTTGTAGAAGCAACCAAAAAAGGGGCTTTCACACTTGTTGGAGGAGGTGACTCTGTGGCAGCAGTAACTCAAATGGGTTATGCAGACCAAGTGAGTTATGTCTCTACAGGTGGTGGTGCCATGTTGGAGTATTTGGAAGGGATAGAACTACCGGGCATTAAAGCCATTAGAGAATAAATAATAAAACAAAACCTATGAAAGAACAGTTAGAAGGACTAAACGCACTTACCATAAACTTTGGTAGCGGCGGAATGACAGCAGTAAACATAATTCTTGCCCTAATTATGTTTGGAGTGGCACTTGGAATAAAGTTGGAGATGTTTAAGAATGTCTTTAAAAAACCAAAATCCGTAATACTCGGACTCTGCCTTCAATGGTTTGGACTCCCTGCTATTACCTTCCTATTAGTACTGCTGTTGAATAATTGGATTACCCCGATGATTGCACTTGGGATGATACTTGTGGCATCTTGTCCCGGAGGAAATATCTCTAACTTTATGTCCTCTTATGCAAAAGGGAATGTGGAATTATCGGTAAGTATGACAGCTATTACAACCAGTTTTGCCACCATAATGACCCCTTTTAACTTTTTCTTTTGGGGAAATCTTTACTACCGTGCCGTGAGTATTTCAGGAGAAGTTCCCACTTTGGAAATCCCTTTTTTCCCGATGTTCCAGCAAGTGCTAATACTCCTTGGCATTCCTATTGTTTTAGGGATGCTCTTTTCTCACTATTTCCCTAAGACTGCCGATAAGATTAAAAAACCTTTCCAGATAGTTTCTTTAGTATTTTTTATCGGTATGGTGGTAATGGCTTTCTCCCAGAATTTTACACTCTTCATAAACTATATAATATTTGTATTCTTTATCGTTCTCCTTCATAATGCAAGTGCATTAGGAACCGGGTATTTAGGTGGAACCCTTTTCAAAGTTCCCAATATCGACAGGCGCTCTTTAACCATAGAAGTAGGGATTCAGAACTCCGGCTTAGGGTTAGTATTGCTCTTTAATCCTGCTATCTTTCCCCCCGAAATATGGCATGGTCACTATGGGGGAATGCTCTTTATAACAGCATGGTGGGGAGTTTGGCATATTATTTCCGGATTGACCATTTCAAGTATCTGGAGAAGACGCCCCACACCTGCTCTTAATTAAATTATATGGAGGAAAAAACTATTTCAAACATTCAAAAGCCTAACAGATTATATAATTTTCTGAGGTATTATGTAGATAACTCTATATTCCAAGCATATAGGAAAATAGATTATGTGGGATTAGAAAAAGTGCCAAATGATGCAGCTATTATCTATGCCCCCAACCATACAAATACCCTGATGGATGCGTTGGTGGTTTTAAGCATGGATGAGAAACCAAAAGTTTTCGTCGCAAGAGCAGATATCTTCAAGAATCCCAAAATAGCCAAAATCTTATATTTCTTAAAGATGCTACCTATAATGAGAATTAGAGATGGTATGGAGGAGGTTAAGAAAAACAATGAAATTATTGAAAAATCTATTGATGTTCTTGAAGATAAAGTCCCTTTCTGCATCCTCCCTGAAGGGCGACACAGACCTCAGCACTCACTCCTTCCTTTGTCAAAAGGGATCTTTAGAATAGCTTTTCAGGCTTATGAAAAATTTGGCGATAAAACCCCTATTTACATTATCCCTTGCGGAATAGAGTATGGTAATTTTTACCGTTTCCGCTCCACTGTTTTAGTTCAAATAGGTGACCCCATTAATATTGGAAAATATATAAAATCGCACCCTGACCTCTCAACAGCAGAGTTGATGAATATGTTAAAGGATGACCTTACAGAGAGGATAAAGGAGGTAATTTTATATATCCCCGATGATGAACATTATGATGACATTTATGAACTCTGTTCTATCGTTATAAATCAACAGGTTAAAAAATTTAGAGAGACTCACTATAATAGTAAGAAGAACTCACTTATGACCCGATTCCTCTCTAATAAAAAAACAGTAGCAGATAGTGTGGCGTTTATAAAAAATAATCCTGAAAAAGCCGAAGAGTTATTAAGTAAAACAGCTCAAGTAAGAGAGTTAAGGAAGAAATCAAACATATCTCTTGCTACTATCGTAGTGGAATACCCTTTCTGGAACAGACTTTTGAAATATTTAGTGCTTCTTATCACACTCCCATATATCCTTTCTTGTTCCCTATTAGTCTCCCCTATCTCCATAATAGCGAGAGTGCTTTTTAAGAAGATGAAAGATAGAGCCTTTTTTAACTCTGTGAGATTTGTCTTGAAACTTGTGATTTGGCCTATTCTTTTCCTTATTTATACAATAATAGCCTTCTGTAATCTCCCTTGGGAGATAGCTATTATCACTATAGCAGCTATAATGCCGGCAAATATTATTGCTCAAGATGCTTTTAGACTCTTAAGACTTATTATCTCCGACCTCAGGTATTCATTCAATAGACCTTTGAGAAAGAAGATTAAAGAAGTTAGAGACCTTTATATCGAAACTATCAAAATTTAAAAATATGAAACGAGTTTTTATTATTATCGCTACCCTTATCGCCGTGAGCACACTTTCAGCTCAAGATAAAAAGAGTGAAATAGTTAAAAAAGGGTGGAGCTTCGGGCCTCTCCCTATTGTGGCATTTGATGCAGACAAAGGGTTTCAGTACGGAGCACTCCTGAACCTTTACGACTTCGGCAAAGGGGAGAACTACCCGAATTATAACCAAAAATTCTATTTCGAGACCTCTTTCTACACAAAAGGGTCTCAGGTTTACACCATTAGCTACGACGCCAAGCATCTAATCCCGAATGTCAGATTTTCATCTGCCATAAGTTACACCAATGATAACGCAATGGATTTCTATGGATTTAATGGTTATAGCTCCTATTACGACTCTGAAAGAGTTAAGCAAGGGAAAGAGGACCCCACGATGAGTTTTTACACCCCTTTTTATAGGGTAAATTATAAAAACCTCTTCTTTAAAGCCGATTTCACAGGTCAAATTATCCCAAATCTCTATTGGGAGGCAGGGTATCATTTTAGTTATGTAAACAAGACCACTATAGATTACGACAAAATCAATAAAAACAAGGAGGCTGCAAAACAGTTTACTGAACCCACTCTTTATGATTACTATAAGGCATGGGGTATCCTCCCTGCAAGTGAAGCAACAGGGGGAAATGTCTCAGCCCTATTAGTAGGAATGATGTATGATACTCGTGATAAGGAGGGGGCACCATCTAAAGGGATCTGGGCAGAAGGGCATCTGATAGCCGCCCCTAAATTCTTAGGGACATCCTCCCCATATTACAGATACTCTCTTACATTCCGTCAATACCTTCCAATAATCAAAAACAATACCCTTACATTCGCATATAGACTTAATTATCAGGGGACTATCGGCAAAACGGCTCCCTGGTATATGCTCTCATATATGACGGTAATGGGAGAGGGGTATGATAAAGATGGAATCGGAGGGTATAGAACCACCAGGGGACTTATGAGAGGGAGAATACAGGCTCTCGGAGTTGGGTTTTATAATGTGGAGCTTCGCTGGAGATTTGTCAGATTTAGTCTCTTTAAGCAAAATATCGCCCTCGGACTCAGTGCTTTTCATGATGGGGCAATCACTCTTCAACCTTATGATATGAGTTTTAAAGGATACCTTGTCGATTACCCCTCTTATGCAACTTATATAGATAAGGCTAAACCTTTTCTTTCTGCATCGGGTAAAGATAAGATGCACCTCTCTGTAGGGGGAGGCTTAAGATTTATAATGAATGAGAATTTTATTGTGGCGGTGGAATATGGTCTCCCGTTGAACAATCAGGATGGTAATGGTTCTCTTTATATAAATACAGGTTACCTCTTTTAAGACTTCATCTGCTTCTCTATAGAGGCATTATGAATTATCCAGAAGATACGCTCCACATACATCTCATCGAGTCCTTTCTCCTCGGCGAGTTTAAGGGCATGTTCCAAAACCATTCTCCATCTCTCTGACTGAAGGATGGTCATATTGGTATTCTGTTTTAAAGCCCCTATCTTTTCGACCACCTCCATTCTCGAAGCAAGAAGCTTTATCAGCTCCCCATCTATATGGTCTATCTTAGAGTGCAACTCCTCGATTAACTCCCCTGTCTGAGCTGAGGGGTATGAGTCACTGCGGAGTTCGAGATTTGTAAGAAGCGTGGATAACTCCTCCGGGGTTATCTGCTGGGCAGCATCGCTAAGGGCTAAAGTCGGATTATTATGTGTCTCTATCATAAGCCCCTCAAACCCCAAATCCATCGCCTGTCGGGAGAGTTCCTCTATATATTTCGAGTCCCCTGCTATATGGCTTGGGTCGCATAACATCGGTATCTGAGGATACTTATTTTTTATATCAATAGGAATTTGCCAATAAGGGAAGTACCTATACCTCAACTTCCTATAATAAGAGAACCCTCGGTGTACAGCCCCCAATTTCCGTATTCCGGAGAGATAGAAGCGTTCCATGGCACCTATCCAGAGTTCCGCCTCCGGATTAATAGGATTTTTTACCAATAAAGGGATATCTACCCCCTTCAAAGCCTCCGAAAGTTCCTGCACCAGGAAAGGGTTTGCAGTGGTTCTTGCCCCTATCCATAAGAGGTCCACTCCTGATTTTAGTGCAATATCAATATGCTTCGCACTTGCCACCTCGGTGGCCACCTTCATCCCAAACTCCTTCTGCACCCTTTGAAGCCACTCAAACCCCCTCTCTCCTACCCCTTCAAAGGTCTGAGGGTGGGTGCGTGGTTTCCAAATTCCTGCCCTGAAAAGAGTTACCCCCATCTCATGGAGTTGCGAAGCAACCTCCAGAACCATCTCCTCATTCTCCGCTGCGCAAGGTCCTGAAATGACAATAGGTCTCTTCCCCGAAGGGAAAAGACCCCATTTCTCTATTGGGATAATATCATTGAACATTTATACAGTGAGAATTTCCTTCTCTTTTACAATGAGAATCTCGTCCACTTTCTTATTAAAAGCGTCAACCTCTTTCTGTATTGTATTTTCCGAATCTTTCTGAACATCTTCGGGAAGCCCCTCTTTCTGAGCCTTTTTCAAAGCCTCGATACCATCCCTGCGGGCATTCCTGATAGAAATTTTAGCATTCTCACCTGCTACTTTGGACTTTTTCACAAGTTCACGGCGTCTCTCCTCGGTAAGAGCTGGAACATTTATTCTAATCTGTTCACCATTGTTTTGAGGGGTATAACCGATATTAGCATCGAGAATAGCCTTTTCGATAAGGGGAATCATACTCTTCTCCCAAGGGGTAATAAGCATAGTTTTAGCATCAGGCACAGAGACGCTTGCCACCTGTGGAAGGGGAGTTAAAGAGCCATAGTAATTAACCATTACATTATTAAAGACAGATGGATTTGCCTTCCCCGCCCTGTAAGTTTTTAAATCTTCTTCAAGATACTGTACAGCATCGTTCATTTTCTGCTTTGCAGAAGCGATTATTTCTTTTGATTTCTCTATCATATCATTATTTTTTAATTATTCAGTAACAGTCGTCCCGATTTTTTCTCCACGAAGAAGTCTTGTCAGATTACCCTGCTTATTCATATCAAATACCACCAAAGGCATTTTATTCTCTTTGCATAAAGCAAAAGCAGTGGAGTCCATAATCCTTAGATTATCAGCAAGAGCCTTTTCGTAGGTTAATGTTTCGTATTTTACAGCCTTGGGGTCTTTCTCAGGATCAGCAGTATAGATACCATCCACTCTCGTCCCTTTTAAAAGAGCATCGGCTCTGAGTTCGCAAGCCCTGAGTGCAGAGGCAGAGTCAGTGGTAAAGAAAGGATTTCCAGTTCCACCTGCTATTAAAGCCACGCCCCCTCTCTCCAATAGTTCCACCGCCTCATCTCTTACAAAGTATCTTGCAATAGGTCTCATCGGTGTAGAGGTAAAGACCTCTGCTTCCACTCCGGCTGATTTTATTGCCATAGATAAAGCGATACTGTTTATTACAGTGGCAAGCATCCCCATCTGATCCCCTTTAACTCTATCAAATCCCTTCCCCACTCCGGAGAGTCCACGGAAGATATTTCCACCTCCGATAACTATTGCCACTTGAACCCCTTGTTTGGCGACAGAGGCAATCTCTTCCGCATAAAGGTTCAAAATCTGCTCGTTTAATCCCTTCCCCTCATTACCACCGAGGCTTTCTCCGCTTAGTTTTAGCAATACTCTTCTATAATTCATCGCTTTATAATTTTATAAGTAACAAAATTAACTAAAGATTTGAAATTTACAAGCAAGAAGTTATCTTTGCACTGCAATTTATAAATCAAACAATATGGCAAATATTTTTACATCCTCTATCGGCAAAAAATTAATAATGAGTATTTCAGGACTATTTTTAATACTCTTTTTATTAGTTCATCTCACTGTAAATTCGCTCTCCCTTATTAGTGAGAACGCTTTTCAAGTAGGATGTGATTTTATGGCTCTCCCCATAGTAACGATTATCGTTCCTGTTTTGGCACTCGGATTTGCCATCCATATTTTTTATGCCGGATATCTTACTCTTACTAATCTAATAGCAAGAGGAAGTGACAGATACGCTGTCTCTAATAAAGGTAAGGCAAGTTCATGGGCTTCAAAGAATATGTTTGTTCTCGGCCTAATTGTTTTAGGAACCCTCGCTTTCCACCTCCTTCATTTTTGGGCTAAGATGCAGTTAAAAGACTTCATGGGACTTCCTCAAGAGGACCCGAACCTTCTTTTATACGCTACCTTTAGTAATTATTGGATAACTGCTCTCTATCTTGTTTGGTTTGGAGCATTATGGTTTCACCTTACACACGGCTTTTGGAGTGCATTCCAGACAGTAGGGTTTAATAATAAAATTTGGCTTAAACGCCTAAAAGTCATAGCCTATATATTCGCCACTGTCGTATGTCTTGGCTTCGCTACCATTGCCATCGTAGCCTGCCTCAGAGGTAACGGCTTCATCCCCACAGTAAGTTGTCTATAAAGAGAGTGAGTCGAAAATTTTAACGATAATAAAATCCGAAATAAAGAGTTGTTTTGGGGGAATTTTGATTCTTCCACCGTCTATTTGGATAAACCCCTCTCCCTCTAAGGAGCGAAGTTTTTTAATAACCACTCCCCTCTCTTTCCCGGACAATTCTAAAACAGCCTCCAGAGAGACTCCCTCTATTGTCCTAAGTCCCAGCATCAAAACCTCCTCAAGAATCTCCTTCTCAGAAAGAGTTTCAGACCCCCTTATCTGCACATTTTCCCCTTTGAAATAAGCACAATAAGAGTCTAAATCAGGGAGATTCCACCTTCGGCAATCACCTTTGAAAGAGTGTGCTGCGGGTCCGAGTCCAAGGTAAGGCTCCCGCCTCCAATAAGAGGAGTTGTGGAGTGCAATGCGTCCCGGAAGGGAGTAATTAGAGACCTCGTATTGAAGATAACCTGCCTCTTGAAGGGAGCTACGAAGAGTGGAAAATTGTTCTGCAGAGAGAGTCTCATCTGCCTCTGTATAACTCTCATCCTCCGCTAATTGACTTCCGGGTTCAAGTCCCATTTGGTATGCAGAGATATGCTCCGGATGAAGCTCTATGATTATGGAGATATCTTTACGCCAGGCATCGTCTGTAAGGGGTGTGTAACCGAAAATAAGATCGAGAGAGATATTGTCAAATCCTGACTCTCTCATCATTCTAAATGCCTCTACTGCCTCTTTGGAGGTATGTCTTCGATTCATCCAGCGTAGATTTTCATCATCGAAAGATTGAACCCCCATACTTATCCTATTTACCCCTAATTTTTTAAGAGCTAAAAGATACTCCCTCGTTATATCGTCAGGATTTACCTCAATGGTAAACTCTACCGGAGGGGAGGAGGGGAAAAAGGTTTGAAGGAGCTTTTCGACTATCTCCTCTAAGATCTTTAAGGGGATAAATGAGGGAGTCCCCCCTCCTATATATAGAGTATCTGGGGAGACTCCTTCAAAATAATTTTTCTCTTGCTCTATCTCTAAAAGTAGGGCGCTCTTAAACTCCTCCATTTTATTTACACCCTGTACCGAGTAAAAACTGCAATAGGTACAAAATGATGCACAAAAGGGTATATGGAGATATACGCCCGACATTCGCAGAGCTATTTCAATAGCAGGTCAGCAGAGCCTAACTTACCTTCAGAGGTATAAGCATCGACTGTATAAACCCCTTTTGAATACCCTTTTTGGCTGTCAAAGTAGATACAAACCTCCACTTCCGACCCTTGATAATCGACATCACGGGAAGCTGAATAGATTACCTGTTCCCCTGCAAGTTCGAAAATCTGTTGCTGTGAGCCGGTCATTAAGATTCCATCCGGTCCTTTAACTCTGATATAAATCGTCCTTGTCCCTCTCTTGGCTATGGAATTCTCCACAAGATTTAGACAAGTTTTAAGTTTAACAGCCCTTGAGCTACGGTCGGTATCTTTGTTGGATGAGTTAATAGCTGTCATAGCCACTCCACGCCCTTTGATAACAGCACCTTTCTCTATCTGTTTGGCATATTCATCTGTGGTCTTACTAAGCTCCTCATACTGCTGTTTAGTCTTCTTTGCATCCTCTCTGGCGACAGCAGCATCTTGTCTAAGGGCTATATTAAGGGTGTTAAGGGAGTCTATCTGAATAATATAGTGTCGCATTATAGAACGGAGAGTTCCAAGCTCCTTTTCATACTCTTTAATCTTACTCCTATTGGTGGCTTCTGTCTTTTTAACCCTCTCTATAAGCTGCTCTACTTTCTCCCTCTCTCTATCGAGCTGCACATTAAGACTATCATTATTGGATGAGAGTGTGGAGTAATCATTCTGCAAATCGACCATCTGCTGAGTTAGTTGGTCTTTTTCTATAGTTAAATTATCTATTAGTTTACCTCTGTCTAAATAGACATAAACCAAGACTCCTGTCAATACAACAGCGACTGCTGCCAATATTATCATCGCTATTTTAAATGGGTTTTTCTGCTTTACTTCTGTTTCCATAACTATTATCTCTTTTTATTTTTAAAATTCAGTGCAAAAATAACTAATTAACTATATTTGCAGCACTAATAGTGCCAAATTTATTTATATAATCAACAAAACAACAATATTATGAATCAGTCAAAAGGGGTAAAATACCTAATTCGTTCGCTAAAATATTTAGTATGGTTTGCAGCTCTCTTTTTTATTTTCATCTTTATAATCGTACTTGTCTCTAATCAATACTCATTTAATGATCTCTTTTCTGCTGAAAACGGGATGTTTAAACCCGGCTCTCTCCCTAAGATAATTGTCTTTTTCATAGCGATAGCTGCTATCTATCCTGCTTTGAGTTTCGTGAAAAAAGAGGTTATTATCTCTAAAACATTTGATGACCATAGAGAGAGGATATTCGAGATATTTAAATCTTATGGATATTGCTTCGTGTCAGAAGATGAGGAGAGTGTAACTTTTAGAATAGAAAAGCCTTACCTCCGCTTTATGAGGATGTACGAAGATCAGATTACCCTTACTAAGGGGGAGGCTCCCCTTATTCTTAACGGTATGAGAAAAGAGATTACCAGACTTGCAAGTGCTATAGAGTACGCTACTCGTAACGATGAGTAACATTAATAATCAATAGCTATGAAGGTAATCGGAAAATATGATAACTCTTTCTCTGCCAATCTCGTCAAGGGGAGACTTGCCGAAGCTGGTATAGAGTCGTATATCTTAAATGAGAATCTAAATTACACTACCGCCACATTTAATAACGACCTTCTAACGATAGAGCTCGTGGTGGACGATAGTGATTACGATAGGGCTTTAGAGTTTTTATCGGAATAGGGGGCTTCTCCTCTAAGTTTTATAAGCTAAAAAGGCTGCCTTATACAAGACAGCCTTTTATATTATGTAATACGATAACTACCGATTAGGATTATATCTTAACGCATCGGATAGCGTAGGCTTGAACAGGAGCAAAAGAGATAGTGTATGAGCTAGACTGAGAAATGTAAAACCCAGGGGAGAGTCCATGTTTTGATGTATAGTATAAACCTGAAAAAGTACGATTTTGAGCGTAACCTAGATGATCGAGTTTACCTGTAGCAGGGAGGAATATGGAGTCTGATATTGTACGACCAGTTAGATCATTGGTAGAACCATGAGTATTTAACCCCCACACATTAGGAAGATATCGGATCTTATCCAACTCTTCAAAAGTTGAAATTCTCCAACCGACAGGACAGGGGTCATAAATTGTTTTAATGGGAGCCGATTCACTACCCAAATTCCATATTTGACTATCAGAAGAGGAACACCAATTGTCATTATAAGTGTTCCTTTTATAAAACATATTTTAATTTGCAGCATCTTGTCCTACCACATTAGAAACTGTATTCCCATCAGATAAAACAGGAGAGGTAGCATCAAAGAAAGGAGTATAACTATACCCTTGACCAAATTTTCTACCCCACTGATATAGCTTCCCATAAGGGTACCCATTATACAATCCATCCTTAGGTTCATAACCACAGTTTACAGGGGCAAAAATTCGAGTAACGAGAGATCCCCCTATTAATATTTGAACAGATGTACCAGCACCATAGTTAACCCCCTCTTCTACATAACTACTACTTGGGACAGGAGTATAGTTCATTCTTATCTCATGTATTTTACCCTTTTCTAAGTTTATAGTCTTTGAAGACTCACTCAACATCAAACCATTATTCGTGGTCTCAACATGAACAACTAAATCATTAGTATAAGTCCCTCCCGGAACAACTATATGAAAATTAGTGCCCGAAGAGGTTAAATCCACACCTTCACCACAGTCTAATACTACTTTTTTACATACATTATCACCGTATGGGTCCATCGAGCCATCCTCTATTCCAAAAGTAAAGCCACCACTAAGCTGAAGAGTTTTACTCCTAACTGTTATTTTAAGTACTTTGCCTGTCCCTTTTATATTTAGTTTTATTACAGAGAAACAGTTCTTAAAAGTTAGTTTAGATGAGGAGTTCCATGAATTAACAAAAGCTATAGCCGGATTATAACCATTATCAAAACCCCCTGCTACATATTTCTGATATGTGGGAAGAGCTACATTAAAACTCTCACTCCCAAAAGAAACAGATGCCTTTGCAGGGTAAAAAGCTGCAACTTCTTTCTCTAATACCGGTGCACCGGTCGCTGAAAACGAAGCAGAAGAAGAGGGGGTGCTAAGAGTGGTTTTATATTTGGTCATCGTAGTAGACGAATATGCATCTGAAACCACCATTATCTCATCTCCATTACTCCAAAGTACAGGGCGAGTAGCATCTCCGTCAGCTCCTCCAAGAGTCGTTTTAGTCTCAGGCTGCGCAGTGGTAGCCTCTATGGTAGTAATTCTATTTTCGGGAAGTGTATCGGTTTTCTTATCGCAACCGCTATTTAATATAAATAATCCTGATAAGGCTATTATAATCGATAATCTTTTTTTCATCTCTTTTTCATTTAATAAGTTTATAATTCCGTTACCAATCATAACTGCTACCTGTACCGAAGTCCTCTGTACTATTATTACCCATAGAAGCAGCAAAGCCACTCTCTACATTAATTTCAAAGACCTCCACTCTCGGCGAGGTGTAATCTTGCGGACAGAGCCGCTCTTTTTTAATAGTTCTGTTCATTAGTTATTTTTTTATCAAGTTGTTAGGGAATAAATACGTTTCTCATCGTATGACAAAAGTAAGTTTAACTCTTTAATTAAAAAAAATTTATTAAAGAAGTGACATTTTACTTAACCCCTCTTTGGGCAAGTATTTCAAGGTGTTTATAAAATGCTGCACCGAAATGGTGAATAATCGGCTCACGGAGAAACTGATATACACGGATATTCTCTCTCTTCCCTTTTTCAAAAGCATCTTGACAGATGTGCCAACGGTGCAGGTTAAGTGCCGTATAACCGCTTGAGAGTTTAGAAATCCTTATAGGGTATATCCAGCAGGAGATAGGTTTGCGAAAGGTACATTTACCTGAGAAGAAGCTCTTTTCTATAGCACAATAGCAGTGAATATCGTCATCAAAACAGGCATAGGCACACTCCTCACCCTGTTTAATCAGAGGGGTAACGAGATCACCATCAGCATCCACCACGAAATACCCATCCCTCTTAACCACCTCTTTAGACTCTTCACCCAAAAGTGGGGAGAAGAGAGGGTATTGATTTTTTATAGCCTCACACTCCTCCTCTTCTAAAGGGGCTCCACTCTCCCCGATAATACAACATACCCCCTTACATTTAGGGTAGTCGCATGAAAAAAATTCGGTTATTATCTCCGATGAGATAAGAAAGTTATCAATACAAATAATACTCATTATCTGCTGCCACTCATAGTGAGAAGATGACGATTACTCTCCTTGATATACTCCTTAAGGGCTGCATTTATCGTCTCTACAGTTAGTGAATCGAGAGTACTAAGGTATCTGGAATACATATCCTTACCATATATAAACCTATTCTCTAATATCTCCGCCCAGAAAGAGTTGTCAGCCTTTTCGCGGAAAATAAACTGTGCTTTCAGACCCGACTTAACCCTTTGTAACTCCTCGGAAGAGATCCCTTTTTCAGATAAGGCAGAGAGAATCTCCCCTATCTTTTCTACATTTTTATGAGAATATTCGTTGGTCACGAAAGAGAAATCAATGGTCATAAACTCCTCAGGGTACTTCTTGAAACTATTTTTAGCACGGACGGTTATCCCCAAATCTGCCATACATGAAACCACCTCTCTCTCGATAGCCTGAGAGACAATACCGGAGATTATCCTATTCTCCACATTAAACGGGACAGGGAAGAAGAGGGTATAGTCATAGAGGCTCCTTGGGTACTCCATAGGCATGGTGAAATGATTATCCTTATCTCTCTTAGAGAAATAGAATGGGAGGACACGCCAGCTCTCCCTTTTATTAATATTCCCGGGAAGGGAGGCAATATATTTACAAACAAGCTCTTTTAGCTGAACTTCGTCAGCATCTCCCACTATTATAAAGGTAAAGTTTGCAGCATTTGAGAAGGATTCGCTTATAAAATCTGCAACCTTGGAGTAATTGGTCGTATCGAGGATAGAGCTATAATCGAGGGAGGCTCTATTACCCATATAAAGTTCACATTCAAGAGAATCTGCAAAAACCATTTCAGGATTATTAGAGACAAATCTAAATAGATTCTTCTTATGCTCCTTAAATGAGGCAAAAGCCTCCGCGTCTGCTCCACTCTCACGGAAATTAAGATAGGCAAGTTCCATTAACTTAGGGAGATAACTTGATAAGGTTTTTCCTTCAAGTTTACTTAGAGAGAGGGAGAAATTCTTCTCCAACTCTATACCCAAATCCTTCTTCATTTTAGAGACTGCCACAGAGTTCTCTCCTCCGAGGGTACCGAGAGCA
>CAYSND010000016.1:0-19837 GCA_964432305.1 uncultured Muribaculaceae bacterium
TATTGCCTATATATATCCATTGTCTGTATCTCTCCGGTAGCGCCACTAATGGATGGCATATTAGGATTTATCATTTCGTCTCTTTGCACCCAAACAGATTCATAATTACGTGATTCTTGAGAATACCCACCCATTAATTGTAAATTGTGTTTTTCCTTAAAAGATATTTTATAGGTAGCGTAAGTATTAATTGCATTGTAACCGATGCTGGTTTTGTCATTTCTGTAACGACCTGAGGATGGATTGTCGGACCACAAAAGTCCCATTTGGTCATTTGTCATAAAGAAAGGACTGGAGTAGTATTTTCTATCGTTATTATTTTTGTCAAAAGAATAATCAAAGATGTACTCAAACCCCTTAAATGGCTTAATAGTAGTACGTGAAAAGACACGTGGATTTTCGTTGTTATATCTAGATGGCTCTTTCAGTAGAATGTAGTTTTTTGGAGTATTGACAGGGTAACTCTCCCCATTCAAATCATTACTTCTTATTATATTACCTTCAGGGTAAAAACGAGGAAGATAAGTCTTAAAAATAGCTGCATCAGACTCAACATAAGTACGTAATCCATTGGCATATCTAACATCTAAAGATTGGTTTAACCATGGAGTGATATCCGCACTTACATAAGAAGAAATACTGATTCTATTATACTGGTCCTTGTTAGTAATGAGGGTACCTTGTTCATGAGTATGCCCCAAAGAGAGGCGATAGGTTATTTTATCACTACCTCCACTTGCAGAGATGTTGTGTGTCTGTTGCATTCCAAACTTATCAAGAACAGCTGCTTGCGGGTCATTGTCTTTTAGGTAATAATACCTATTCTCCCCCTCGGGCATATATATTCCATTAGCCGGGAATGATTGCCATCGTTGTCCCAAGCGAGGTGTGTCTCTAATATTTCTTTTATTGAGGCTTGTTCTGGGCGGTTGATGCTTTTTTCAAAACCGAAGTTATTGTTATAATTTAATTGTAGGCGACTATTTTTATTGGCTTTTTTTGTGGTAATAAGTATTACCCCAAAAGCCGCTCTTGCTCCGTAAATAGCGGCTGATGCTGCATCTTTCAGTACAGAGACCGACTCTATATCCTCCGGATTGATTAAATCTATTTGTGCAGGTACATTATCAACCAAAATAAGTGGGCCACCCCCATTGATAGAAGTAGTTCCCCTGATATTAAATGATTTAGATTGGCCTGGCGCTGATCCTCCTGAAATAAACAACCCAGGAATAGTCCCTTGAAGGGCAGTACCTACATTAGTAACAGGGCGATTTCCCAGAGCTTTTTCCATAGAGACCATAGAGACTGCACCTGTTAGGTTTACTTTTTTCTGCACTCCATATCCAACTACGACCACCTCCTCTAGTAACTTTGAATCCTCTTCTAATACAATTTTTACTACATCTTTACTACCGGCTTGTAATTCTATTGTCTGAAAACCTATGTAGCTAATGATTAGTATAGCATTGTCGTCCACATTCTCAAGTGAGTATTTACCATCGATATCAGTGGTTGTCCCTTTGGTGGTACCTTTAACTAAGATAGAGGCGCCTACCACAGGTTCGCCTTGCTGGTCAAATATAACACCTGACAGAATACGGGGAGATTCCTGAGTTTGACTTTTGGGCATAGTGCTCTTTGGAGTGACAGTAATAATTATGTGTTCACCGCTTAGACTGTAGCTGTACCCGTTCTCTTTGAGAAGATGGTTTAAAATAACACTTAATTTGTCAGCTTTAGGTGGTGTGGATACCACCTTACCTACATCAATAGCTTTGGCATCGTAATCAACAGAGAGACCTGTTTGTTGCTCGATTTGCTCGAAAGCCTTCTTTAGGGTAATATTTACCCCAGATAGTTTGACCTCCTGATTTTGTGCATTAATAACAATAGGGAAGAGTAATATCAACACTGTTAGAAATACAACTCGGATGAGTTTAAGATTCATAAATAGATAAATTTAATTGGTTAATACCAATAAGTAAGTCAATCATTATAAAACACACAATGAAAAGGGGAAAAAAATACTATTAGCGAGACTTCGCATTAGTGTAAAGATTCACAGTAGATCCCTCTATTTGGTATGTGAGAGTTTGGGATACAACGCATAGTACATCAAGTACCTCTGTGAGTGTCTCTTTTGGGTTAAACTTCACATAAAAGGATTGCTTTTTTGCGGCATTTCCATCATAGTTAATAGATACATTATATTTTCGTTCGATAGAATGTGCAATTTCTTCTAAGGTGGCATTTTGGAATATCATATAACCATCTTCCCATTTAGCTAATCTCTCTGCATCTACCTCTGTAATAATCACCTCATGATTCAAAGCTGAGTAGCAAAGCTGTTGATTAGGGGTCATTATATAGGACTCTTGGATGTCTGTTATGTCCACCTTGACTTTCCCCTCTACTAATGTAGCTTTGGTGTAATTCAAGTTGGGGTATGATTGAACAATAAATTTAGTCCCTATTGCCTTTAGATTTATCAAGTTAGTGCATACTATAAAAGGTTTTTTATCGTTTTTAGCAACTGTGAAATTTGCTTCTCCAGAAAGAAAAACTGTACGGGTCTTAGATGTGAACTTCTTAGGATAAATTAGTATAGACCCTGCATTGATGGCGACCTGTGTGCCGTCTGAAAGAATAACCTCTTTGCTATCACCATATAATACAGAGATTTGTATGTATTCTTCGGATTTTTTAGAGGTAAAATAATAAGTTCCCAATACGCTGAAACTTATTATGAGTGCAGCGGCTGCCGCATACCCAAAGGTGCGAAGTACCTTTTTTCGTCTATCCGTTTTGGTTTTATACATTTTTCTCTCTATTCTATCCCAATCGTTAGAATTAGCGTGGAGAATGGATGAGTCTATTTCGTTCCACAACGCACACATTACCTCCTCTTTTTCATCGATATTTTCATTAGCTCTGAACCATTGGCGAAATAACATTTGTGTTGGTTCTGAAAAATTTGATGTAAAATAGGTTCTTATTATTTTATTTATATTTTTCTTGTTCATAATATCTATCTCTGTCATAGTGTGTAAGTATATGAGACAATAACACACAATTCATAAGTCATATACTCAACATAATCATTATTAACAGTGTTAATGTTTTCCTTACTTCAGATAGGGCAGCCGTTAAATGATTCTCGACAGTTCTTTTAGATATATTTAACTCATCTGCGATTTGGCTATTAGTCCAACCATATATTCGACTCATGGTAAAGACCTTTTGGCGTTGTGGCGACATCTTTTTTATGGCACTATCAATATTCTCTTGTAATTGTCGAAGAAAAAAAGCCTCCTCCGTATCTTCTCCTATATTTGGTTTTATAAGCTGTTCAGTTACATATTTTCCCTTTACCAGTGAATGATCATAATAATTGAAAATGGTGTTTTTAGCCATTTTAAATAGATAAGATTTGAATGATTGGATAGTGGAGTATTTCTCTTTTTTATCCCATATTGTCAAAAAAATATCACGTGAAAGTTCACTATTTTTAACAAAACCCGAAATAAAATACACCAACTGAGGTTGATAGCGAAGAAACAATGTTTCGAACGCCCCTTCGTCCCCCTTAGATAAGGCTAATAAAATTTCCTCCTCAGATGATTTATTTTTTCTTATCATTGCTAGTGGCTAATATCTGTTGTATATGAGTTCTTGAAAGGCGAATGTAAAAATAAACTCTTTTTATTGCATATCAAAATTTTAATGGTTCATGCTCATTATTAGCGATTGCTTTTGCGGGCTTTATTGGTGTTAAAAAAAGAGGCGGACTAATAGTCTGCCTCTCTTTTTTGTGCGGGCGAAGGGACTCGAACCCCCACGCCTCTCGGCACCAGATCCTAAGTCTGGATTGTCTACCAATTTCAACACGCCCGCAAATGCCACATTTACAGTGGCTATTTAGAACTAAGCCCTCAATATTACACTACTTGGCTCCGTAAATCATCCGCCCTAAAGCTGTTTTACACCGCCGGTAATATTTTTGGGCGTGCAAATGTAAGGAGTTTTTCTTAATGTGCAAATTTTTCTACAAAACGATTTTTTTAAACTTCACCATTGCCCACTCTTCTTTCTCCAACGAACCTGCAAACTTTAATGAATGTCTCTCCCCCTCGGCAACAAGTAGATGAATATCGCTTTTATAAAATCCACTTATAAAGAGCATCCCATCAGCAGAGAGCCCACGAGAATATGTCGATATATCTTGCAGAAGAATATTTCTATTAATATTAGCCAAAATTATATCGTATTTCCCTGCCTGAATCAATGAGGCATCTCCACAAAGGGTATGAACTTTATCATGTACGCGGTTCACATAAGCATTTTCAAGGGAGGATTGGACTGCGATATGGTCTATATCGATGGCATGAACAGGAGCTTTTGCCTTCATTTTGGCAGCCAAGATGGAGAGTATCCCTGTCCCACACCCCATATCAAGGAGCTGTTTCCCCTCTATTTTGCCAACTTTTTTCCTACCTTTTGAAGGTTCCGAAATGGAGCCTGAGCTCTCGGTTTCATCCATAATCGGGGGCATATTCCCATTCTCCCGAAGCAGAGCCTCCACCATAAGGGAGGTAGTTTGATGATGCCCTGTCCCGAAAGCCATCTTAGGATCAATAACAATAGTATATTTTGTGCGAGCCAATCCTTTATGGAAACGCGCTTTTATGGTGCAGAGCCCCCCAATTACCACCGGCTCGAAAGACTCCTCCCACACTGCATTCCAATTCTTTTCATGAATATATTCCAATGAATACCTTAAGGCAATATCCCCCTCTTCAGAATCCTCGGTAAGAGTGTCAAATGCACTCAGCACAGTTTTAAGATTCTGCTCCGAAAAATCCTCCTGCGGTATATAAGCTTTCAGGAATGGTTCTTCGCTGACATAGCTTTCAAAACCTGTTACACCCTCTTTCGCCCCTGCACACTCCTCAAGTTCCGCTATAACAATATCCACATTCTCTTCCGAAAAGGGGCTTACCTCTATTAAAACTTCAATATACATTTTAGAACGAGAGAGCTATACCTATGAAATCTTCTGCTTTAAGTGCAGCACCGCCGATAAGACCGCCGTCAATATCTTTGCATGCAAATAACTCTTTTGCATTAGATGGTTTACAACTTCCGCCATAGAGAATCGAAATCTCTTCAGCTAATTTACCAAACTTAGCAGCTACCACTTTGCGTACATACTCGTGAATCTCTTGTGCCTGCTCACTACTTGCAGTTTTTCCTGTCCCGATTGCCCATACCGGTTCATAAGCTATAACGATATTTGCCATCTGCTCAGGGGTTAAAACATAGAGCACCTCTTCTATCTGTTTACGAACTACCTCGAAATGGTTCCCTGCTTCTCTCTCTTCAAGTCTCTCCCCAATACAGAAAATAGGGGCTATTCCCTCTTCCAAAGCAAGTTTAATCTTCTCCACAAGTTTCGCTGAGGTCTCCCCATAATACTCTCTTCTCTCCGAGTGACCGAGAATTACATAAGAACAATGCACCGATTTAAGCATAGAGGCAGAAACCTCCCCTGTATAGGCACCCTTAGAGTGGTCTGCACAGTTTTGAGCCCCCAATGCAATAGGAGTCCCCTCCAATAATTTCCCTACGGAGCAGAGATGTGTGAATGGTGGGGCTACTATAAGTTTAACACCCGAAGGGAGGTTTCCCGACATCTCAATAATCCCTTTTACCAACTCCTTGCCTTCGCAAATATCGGTATTCATTTTCCAATTTCCTGCTACTATTTTCTTTCTCATAACTTTATGTGATTTTTATTGTTTTATATGATTTGCAAAATTAACAAAAAACTTTAACTTTGTTAAGTCTATATTTTTATGTACTTTTGCACCCCTATTTTATAGAATCAATTTTATCGTTAATAAATATGAATATTCAAGAGATTAAAAAAGACGACCTGATGATTCAGGTATCAATGAATTTTGCCAAAGAGGATTATGCTGACAAAGTTAAGAAAGAGTTAAACAAGTTTCGTAGAGAGGCTGATATAAAGGGATTTAGAAGAGGAATGGCTCCTATCTCTCTTATCGAAAAATTACACGGACAGTCGGCACTTGTGGAATCAATCAATTCACTCGTCTCAGAAACTCTTAATAATTACATACAGAGTAATAATCTTTCTGTTTTAGGCGAGCCCCTTCCAAATGAGGAGAAAGAGAGCAAAAACGAGTGGAAAGTAGGGGAGAACTTTGAGTTTATTTTCGATATTGCATTAGCTCCGAAAGTAGAATTTACCCTTACTGCAGAAGATAAAATTCCATACCACGAGGTTTCACTCACAGCAAAAGAGAAGAAAGAATACAAGGAGAATATCCTAAAACAATATGCTAAACTTGAAAACTGCGAAGTAGCTAAGGAGGAGGACTTCATAGTCGGGGACTTCGTACAGGGAGAAAACAGGGTAGAAGCAAGTTATGTCTCTCTTAAATCGATTAAGGATGAGGCAGCAAAAGGGTTGTTTCTTGGGAAAAAAGCAGGTGACTCTTTCCAGATTAATGTAGTGGAGGTTTTCCCTAACGAGGCAGACCGTGCAGCTATGTTAAAAGTGAAAAAAGAGGAGCTCGAAGGGATTAATCCTATTTGGGATTTTACTGTTAAAGAGGTTAAAAATTATGTGGATGCTGTACCAGGGGAAGAACTTTATACACAGCTTTTCGGAGCGGATACCGTTAAGAGCGAAGAGGAATTTGATGCCAAACTTGCAGAGAGAATGAGCGAGGAGTTCCAGCAGGAGAGCGATTACCGCTTTATGTTAGATGCTCGCGAATATCTTATGAATAAGACAGATATTAAACTCCCTGAGGAGTTCTTAAAGAGATGGCTATTTGTCTCTAACGAAGGGAAGTTCTCAATGGAGGAGATAGAGAAAGATTTCCAACTCTTCTTAAAAGATTTCCGTTGGCAGACTATCTCTCAGTATATCAGAAAAGAGCAGAAACTCGAAATAACCAAAGAGGCTGTTATGGATCAGGCACGTAAATTGGCTCAATATCAGTTTGCTATGTATGGTCTTCCTAATGTTCCCGCAGAACATCTCGATGCATTTGCTCAGAATCTCTTAAAAGATGAGAAGCAAGGGCGTAGAATCTATGAAAAGGTGGAAGATGATGTGGTAATAGCTTATGTTCGTTCTGTAATAACACTTGATAGTAAAAAAACATCTATAGACAAACTTCGTAAAATGAATGAATAGTTATGGCAACAGAATTTGAAAAATATGCAAAGGGGCATCTTGGGGTAAGCAGTACTACTCTCGACAAGTATAAATCTGTTACTGCCGGATATATTAACCCTACCATTATTGAAGAGCGTCAGCTTAATATTGCAAGCATGGATGTCTTTTCCCGATTAATGATGGATAGGATTATTTTCCTCGGTGTTCCGATTGATAATGATGTGGCAAACATTATTCAAGCACAACTTCTTTTTCTTGAGTCAACTAATCCGACTGCCGATATTCAGCTTTATATAAATTCCCCCGGTGGGATGGTCTATGCCGGGTTAGGGATATATGATACTATGCAACTAATAACCCCTGATGTAGCCACTGTCTGTGCAGGTATGGCAGCATCTATGGCAGCCATCTTACTTACAGCAGGAGAAATGGGGAAACGTGTGGCTCTCCCTCACTCCAGAGTCCTTATTCATCAGCCTATGGGTGGAGCAGAAGGACAGGCTTCCGATATTGAAATAGCAGCAAAAGAGATAAAGAAACTAAAATCCGAACTCTATCAGATACTCTCTAATCACACAGGAAAAACCACTGAACAGATAGAGAAGGATGCAGACCGTGACTATTGGATGACCTCTGCAGAGGCAGTTGAATATGGTATGATAGATAATATTTTGACTCGAAAAAAATAACAATGACTACTGTTAAGGAGAAGCGGTGTACTATATGTGGCAGAATTTGCAATGAGTCCAATACCCTTATCCAAAAGGGATATAAAGGGTCGGTACTCTGTTATGACTGCGGAATGCAGATTTCAGACTATTTCAACAATATATACGGGGGGCAGGAGAAAAACAATAAAAAAAAGAGTGTAAGTAAGAAAGAGGAGTTCCTAATGACCCCTAAGCAGATAACTGCTTATTTGGATCAATATGTTATAGGTCAAGATGATGCCAAGAAATTTCTTGCTGTGGCAGTCTATAATCATTACAAAAGGATAAATAACCATATAGATAATGCCGAAAATCCCGATTTGGATACCGATATTGAGAAATCCAATATTCTCTTAGTCGGTGCCACAGGGACAGGAAAGACTCTTCTTGCCAAGAGTATAGCCAAGATGCTGAATCTCCCTTTTACGATAGTTGATGCAACAGTCCTAACAGAAGCAGGTTATGTGGGGGAAGATGTGGAGAGTATTCTGACCCGACTCCTCCAGGAGGCTAATTTCGATGTAGAGAGGGCGAAGAGAGGTATTGTCTTTATAGATGAGATAGATAAAATTGCCCGTAAGAGCGATAACCCCTCCATAACAAGAGATGTCTCCGGAGAGGGGGTGCAACAGGCAATGCTCAAGCTCCTCGAAGGGAGTGTGGTGAATGTTCCACCCAAAGGGGGGAGAAAACACCCTGAGCAGGAGTTTATTGCTCTCGATACGAAAAATATCCTCTTTATCTGCGGAGGTGCATTTGAAGGAATTGATAGAAAAATAGCACAACGTCTTAATACACAGGTGGTAGGTTATGGTGCTCAAAAGAAGACGGAGAAGATAGATAAGGATAATCTCCTTAAATATATTGCCCCTCAAGACCTTAGATCATACGGATTAATCCCTGAAATAATCGGAAGACTCCCTGTGGTTACATACCTTAGTCCACTCGACAAACCGGCATTAAGAAGAATACTTACAGACCCTAAAAATGCTCTCATTAAGCAGTATATAAGGATGTTCGAATTGGACGGCATTAAGCTGACCATAAAAGAGGATGTCCTTGACTTTATAGTTGACACTGCGATTAAGTATAAACTTGGAGCACGAGGACTTCGCTCTATCTGTGAGGCTATAATGCTTGACCCTATGTACGATTCTCCCGGCTCTAATCGTAAATCCCTGACCATTGACCTTAAATTCGCTCAGGAAAAGGTCGCCACATTTACAGGGAACCTATTGGAAGAGTAAAACTATCTCTTTTCGAAAGAGTAGATTATATTCCCTTTCTTATTTATAAAATAGATGGTGAGCTTTTCTCCACTTACGGAGAGGATGGCAAATCCTGAATCTCCACTGCAAAACTGAGTCCCTTCGGTTTTATTTACATTGCGTGAAAGAGAGGCGGAACTATTTGTAAAATAATGAACAGGGGAGTCTTGGAGTTTTATATGCTGGAAATTATGAATATGTCCGTTTATGTAGAAATCCACATTATATTTTCTTAGAATTGGGTCAAGGCGCTCTTGCATATCTTTACGCTCGTCAGCATTCTTTTTGGTCTCTGCATAGACTGGGTGATGTCCAAAAACTATTTTCCACTTCGCTTTAGAGTGAGTAAGAACACTATCGATATAGTTTAACTGTTTATGATAGTCTTGTTTGCAAGCATCGGGATAACTAGTGCTATCACTACGATATTTGTTGATAAGAGGGGTAGTATCTGTAAAGAGAAATAGAGCACTATTCTCTTTATCTATCTCTCTCTCAAATGAGTAATATCGTGATGGTATCATCCATCTGCGGCTTACATCCCTATAATCCAGGACAGCAGTTGTATTTCCTCTATATTCATGATTCCCTAAGGTGGAGAACCAATCTAACATAAGGGAGGGGTCAGAGTAGATAAGTTCATAATTGGTCATCCATAATGGGTCGGTAACGCTCTTTACCCCATTAAAATGGTGAACATCTCCTGGGGCTGCCACAAACTCTATATCTGCTTTTTCAGCCCAAATCCCCATCATCTTGGCTATTGGCTTTTGGTCGAAATAACCGTTACGACCTAAGTCATTAGCAATAATTATATTATAGCTATTACTAAAATCCTGTCCCCGGATAACTGTGGCAAGGAGTCCGGGGAGAAGGATTAATAGTATTATAAGTTTTCTAAGTCTCATTTTTTATTACAAAGATAATTATTTCACTTTATAAGCTCCAAAATATCCGGCAGGAGCAGGGGAGGTGTAGCTAATTTTATCTATGGTTATCGCCTGTGTCCCAAAATGAGTAGTGAAAGTGGTTATCCCCCCTTTTGCAGCGGGAGAAGTTGTTTTCAGGGAGAAATCCCAACTACTATTGTATGGTTGAGGTATATTTCCGCTTTTTGTACTTCCTGCATTAATATCCACAGATCCTTGTTGAGTGAAATTTGTAAAGAGAGGGTTCTTATCACCTGCAGAGGCTGAAACTATATCGCTTGCCCCTTTTAATTGTCCGTTTTTCTCATTTGCCTGATATTGAGTAACTCCAAGCTCTGTAGAAGCATAGAAGTAGTTGGGGGTTATTACCGAACGACTATCTTCAGGGTTAGCAGCATCTCTTTTTACTGCCCAACGGCTGTCAACTGTAAGGTTGTTGTAAAGTTCGGCAAATACACCGATTTCCAACCAGAATGAGCCACCCTTTACCTTAGGTCTTCTCCATCCGCAGTTTACGATAGTATTGTTATAAACTTTAATATGAGCCTGTGGAATCAATGCTCCGTTGTTAGAGAGTTTAATGGCGTTTGAATTTGCGTCATAAATGGTATTGAAGGCTATGTCGGCAAGACATCCTGATTTATAGTTTATTGCCTCTCCACCATCAAATCCATTGGCTATAAAGAGGTTGTTCTTGATAATGGATTTTCCCCCGGTTATGTATATATGGTCTTCAGCATTGTTCTTGAAAGTGCAATTCTCTACCACAAATACCCCTTCAGTGTTACAGAAGTGGAATGCGGGCACCCCTTCTCCTGTTTTGGTCTTGAAGAGTTTGTATTGGAAAGAGGGGGAGTTTTCGGTGGTCTGTGCTCCTGAATACTCTATGATAGTGTTGGTTAACAATACCTCTTTTGAGTCGAATCCGCAGATAATACCACCCCAATACCTTGCAAATCTTTTTTCTTCAGTGCGGTATTGCTGTTCTACTGTGAATTTAATAGGTTTCTCCTTGGTTCCATAACAATAAAGATTACCAAGAACGATGATTTCGGGTCTGATAATGGTATCAGCCATGATTACCTGAACACCCTCTTCTACATAAAGAGACTTCTCCTTTGGTACGATGAAGTGGTCTTTAAGAATTACTGTGGAGTCTTTTTTCCAAACAATAGATCCTTCAGGATACTCTTTTTGAGGTTCTTCAGGTTGCTTCTTGTCGCATGAGGTGATTACAGGAATAATAATGGCAATCAAAGTGATGAATTTAATTAGTGCTTTCATTTTTGTTGTTTTTTGTTTTTTGTTGTTATTTATTTTAGTTTATATTTCACACCTATAAGGAATGTGGAGAGGTAAAAATCCCTTCTGATTAAGGTTATACCGGACTCTTTAGACTGCAATGGAAAGTTGGAGTTATAGTCGTTACTTGTCTTTATATACTCTACAAGTGGGGTGTTAAGGAGGTTCCCAGCCTTCGCAAAAATAGAGATTCCATTACCGAACTTCTTCTCCAGAGAGGCATCTAACTGTACTCCCCCCTTCTGCCAATAATCAGAATCCAAATAGTGAGAGGCAATAACTATCCTATCTCCTGTGTATGAGGCTGCCAACTGTGCATCCCATCCGTAACGGGGGCTTTTATAGAGGAGGGAGATATTTGCAACATGTGCTGCCTGTCCTACCAATGGGCGTGCTTGATCTTGGAATGAACGTTGGATGTTTCCGTTATCATCTCTCGAATAGTATGCTTTTGAGGTAACTATTTTCGAGTTAGTGTAAGTGTAGTTCCCTTTTACCCCGAAAGAGTTAAAATACTTTATTAAGTCTATTTCTACTCCGAAATTATTTGCATTCCCAAGATTCACAGGCATATATCCAAATTGTCTGTTATTGATAGAGTGATAGGCATACTCTATAGGGGACTCTATTCTTTTGTAAAAAGCACCGACAAGAATCTGCTCGGTGGAGCGGGGGAAATACTCCCAACGGAGGTCTATATTATCTATAACAGCACGTTTAAGATTCTTATTTCCATACTCATCATACTCTTCATATCTCATCTGATAAGGGACTATCTCGAAGAATCCCGGTCTGTTTATGGAGCGATAGTAGCTCAAACGGAGGTTATGATCTTTATGGTAAGAGTATTTGAGATTAAAATTAGGTAAGATATCGAGATAGGTCTGCCCACCATTCGGGTCTTCTCCTGCATTTGGGAAAACCATAAGGTACCCTTGGTCTGTATATTCACCTCTAACACCTAGGATAACTTCCCATTTTTTCCACTCCCACTTAGCTTGACCATAAGCGGCGATAATCATCTCATCCGCATTGTAATTAAGAGGACCTACGCTGCCGTAAGGCATATATAGAGTCCATTTTATCTCATCTATGGTATTATAATCCACCCCTTGTCTTTGACTCCCTCCTAAGGGTTTCATTGTATAGCTTACGTAGAAGTTATCTCTTATTTTATCCTTAAAAAGTCCTCCCCATTGGAGAGAGAGTTTCCCCTTTTTCTTTAAATAGAGGTCATAATTTAGATTTAGTAATGCCGAGTAATCACTATCTTTATTATGCTCCCATCTTCGGGGGGAACCATCTGCATCGACATAGATATTATCAATATAGTTAGTGCGGAGATTGTCAATATTAATATAAGTCTGGTCAGGGCGATTGTTCCTTGCATCTGAATAGACCAATTTCCATTCAAGATTAAAAGCTTTTGAGAAATTATGATTTCCCATAAGGGTAGAGGAGAGTATCTGCTGCCGAGTAACTCTGAAACGGGTCTGGTATGAGTAATCCCCATTCCCTTTTTCAGGTTCGTAGTGTAGCTTTAAGTTTGTGGAATTTGACTCTCTGACTTGTTGGTTATTATTATATATATATGCGTTGTAAAGCTCTATCTGATGATTTTTGTTGAATACATAATCAAATTTTGCGTGTACACCTAGTTTTAATTCATCTTCAGAGTATAATCTCTCATGGAATGATGTAAGTCTTACGCTCCTTTCAGTCTGCAACATCTCATCTTCATAAAAGGAACTGTTCGCCCCCTTTTTTCGACTTTGAGCATTTGCAGCAAGCAAAATTCCTAATTTATTTTTTAGTACCCTTCCACCTGCCGAAATTCCGAAGACCCCATTTGGAAGGGATTTAGATTTTGTAATGGGGGAGACCCCGTTTCCGAGATCCTCAATGCTTGCTCTATACTCTTTACCATATTGTTCGTAAGGGGCGACTTTTATAATTCTGTTAGGATCAAATTTGGTGAAATCTCTTTCAAAGAAGAGTGCATTGTATCCTATTGAGGTATTGATATTAAGAGAAAATGAGGAGGGTGCATCTTTCATCACCATATTGACAGCACCACCAGTGGCATCCCCGTCTTTATCGGCAGTACGGGTTTTACTTACTTCGAGTCTTTGTAGAAGTTCACTTGGAAAGATATCCAAAGGGATGTAACGCTGTTTATTATCAGGACTTGCTATTTTTACCCCATTGACTAATGAGATATTGTACCTTTTATCCATTCCACGAAGTACAGCATATTGTGCTTCACCTGAGGAGTTTCTTTCGAGGGTTACCCCGGATACTCTTTGTAGGACATTGGCTACCGTAAGGTCAGGGGAGTGCTCTATGCTGTTGGCAGAGACTATATTAAGAACTTGTGGGGAGATCTTCTCTATTAGACGCGCTCTCGAATCGCTCTGTTCTGCCCTTGCAATCACCTCAGATCCATCTATAACTAGTGCGGTGGGGGAGAGTGGGATGGTTAAAAAGGAGTTTGAAGAGGCAGGAAAGGTGATTTTAGTGCTGAACTGATCATACCCTATATAACTACATTCGAGGGTAAATTGTCCTGAAGGGAGATTTGAAAGGGTGAATGTTCCATCAAGACCTGTGATTGCCCTTATTCTATTATCCTCTTTAAGATATACTACTGCACCAATAAGTGTTTCACCATTTTCGTTGTCTAAGACAACTCCTGTTATGGATAATTTGGAGGCTAAAAGGAGGCAAGGAATAAGAAATAGTAAGAGGGTAGTTGAGATTCTTTTTCTGCTCATATTTTCTGTAAATAAATCGCAAAATTATTGTGATAATATGACAGAAATAATACAGAAATGTAAATTAAATGTGAATTAAAACGAAACCAAAGTTCTTAGTTGAAAGATACTGAAATCTAATCCCGACGGGAGGGCTTCAGAGAGCTGTTTCCCGGCTACTGTAACATGTTTTTTATCGTTTGCATAAGGGTCATTATCCATAAAGGTGTATCCGAGGACAAATAGGAGATTACTATACGGGTACCAAGCTAATGAGGCTGAGTAACCTATTGCCTTCCCCCCTGTAATAGGGGATGAGGGGTTTGAAAAGTCATTTAGGTCAATGGAACTTATACGTGCAGTAACTCCGATGCTTCCCCCCTTTTGGTTCACTTTTACACCTGAAAACTCGGCATCTTGAGGGGAATAATCCCTCTGCTCCCCCCTAATCATATATGATGCGGTCATATACCAACCGTTAAACTTGGAGTTTTCAAAAGAGGTGCGTGAGAGGTTATTATATATGTACTCTCCGTAAATCAACCCCTTTTTATACTTAAATGCTAACTCCACCCCTGTGGTAAAATAGTGGGTAACGCGTGATATTTCGCATCTTACAAACCTTCTTCTATCTACACGGCTCTCCGGAAAAGTTCTAAACTCTGTTATCTTAACATCACTCCCTATCTCATCAGGGACTCTATAACTCCCATAAACTCCGAGATGTAGTACTAAATCTTTATTAACTATAGGGGAGAATGCCCCCCTTACAGTGAAACTATACCCATCATTCCCCCTGTTTTTCTCTTTTTGGATTATATCTATCTCTCTCCCAAATACTCCTCCCGAAACCCACCACATTTTCCCCCATGCAGTAGCTGCCACTCCTAACTTTCTCCCATCTGTAAAGGCTTCGATAGGCATTGGTCTCTCTGAGACTAAAAGAAATCTTGAAGAGGTTAATCGCTCCATACTCATCGGCTCTTTAAAATTCCCTATCTTTATGGAGAGATTCTCATTAAAGTCGTAGTTCACGAATAAATCCTTTATTTCCACTTCGTTGTAAGCAAAATCAATGTCAAGTTCGGCACTTAGTTTCTCATAAAGGCGTGCTTTTACCCCAAACCTCGCCCTCCGTACAGAGGCTCCGTTACTAAATTTAAATACCCCGTCATCATACTCTAAATCTTTATTTAATTTAGATTTAAGTTCGCTTATATCTGATGTGGGTAGATAGTAGGCTGCATCAAGATAGATTCTATTATCGAAAGAGAGCTTAAAATCTTTTTTATCAGTCTCTATATTTAGTTTGCCATCTTTTATGTAGATGCTCTGTGCAGTTAATGATAAAGAGATTAAGACTCCTGCTAATGAGAGAAATATTTTTTTCATTTTTTTGGATTAAAAGTTGAGTGCAAATTAATTAGATTCTTAGCTTCCTCATGTTACAATCCTATTAAAAGAAATCGAGTTCCAAATTTTTTATATCTTTGCAGCTTTGAAAAAGATTTTTTAACTAAAACCTAATTGAAATGGGATTTAACATTATTGTTTTGGCAAAGCAAGTTCCTGACACACGTAATGTGGGGAAGGATGCTATGAAAGCCGATGGAACTGTAAATAGAGCGGTTCTCCCCGCTATCTTCAATCCTGAAGACTTAAATGCGCTTGAACAGGCGTTAGGAATTAAAGACCAATACCCGGATTCAAAGATCACTATTCTCACTATGGGACCAGGGCGTGCAGCCGAGGTGTTACGTGAGGGACTCTTCCGTGGTGTTGATGACGGAGTACTATTAACCGATGCTGCTTTTGCGGGTGCAGATACCTTGGCTACCTCTTATGCACTCTCTACTGCTATAAAAGCGATTGGTAATTATGATATAGTTATTTCAGGTCGTCAAGCTATTGACGGTGATACTGCTCAGGTAGGACCTCAAATAGCTCAGAAATTAAATATTCCTCAAGTTACTTATGCAGAGGAAATTATGAAAATTGAGAAAAAGAGAGTAACTGTTAAGAGACGCCTTGAGAATGGTGTTGAGGTGGTAGAGTGTTCACTCCCCGCAGTGGTAACTGTAAATGGCTCAGCACGTACTTGCAGACCGAGAAATGCAAAACTACTTCAAAAGTATAAGTATGCTAAAACTCCTTCTGAGCGTCAAACTGCTCAGGTGGATGACTCAGAGCTCTTCAATTCACGCCCTTATCTAAGTTTAAAGGAGTGGGGAGTGGATGCTGTGAATGCTGACCGTGTTCAGTGTGGACTTTCCGGTTCTCCTACTAAAGTTAAAAAGATAGAGAGTATCGTATTTCAGGCAAAAGAGAGTAAACGCCTCACTGACAATGATACCGAAATCGATGAGTTAATGAAAGAGTTAATGGATAATCACACTATTGGATAATAATTATGAATAATATATTTGTATATTTAGAAATAGAAGAGGGTATCGTAGCAGATGTCTCTCTTGAACTCCTTACCAAAGGGCGTTCCTTAGCCAACCAGCTTGGTTGCAAATTAGAAGCAGTGGCAGCAGGTGCTAAACTTGAAACTATCGGGAAACAGACTTTCCCTTATGGACTTGATGTTTTACATACTTTTAGTGATAAGAGGTTATCACCTTATACTACACTTCCTCACTCTTCCATCTTAATTAATCTATTTAAGGAGGAGAAGCCACAGATTTGTCTTATGGGTGCTACCATTATAGGTAGGGATTTAGGTCCACGTGTCTCTTCAGCCCTTCATAGCGGTTTGACTGCAGACTGTACCTCTTTAGAAATAGGGGATCATGAAGATAAAAAAGTAGATAAGGTTTACAAGAATCTTCTCTATCAGATTCGTCCTGCTTTTGGTGGAAATATTATTGCTTGGATTGTAAACCCCGAACATCGTCCTCAAATGGCAACAGTTCGTGAAGGGGTTATGAAAAAAGAGATTTATGATGAGAATTATAAAGGAGTCACAGTAAATCACGAAGTGGGTAAATATGTTTCAGATGAAGATTTTGTAGTCTCTATTATAGATCGTCATATTGAGAAATCTAAAGTCAATATTAAAAACGCCCCTATTATCGTTGCAGGTGGTTATGGTGTAGGTTCAAAAGAGAATTTCCAACTCCTTTATGATTTAGCAGCTGTTCTTGGTGCTGAAGTAGGTGGTTCTCGTGCAGCAGTCGATGCCGGTTTTACTGAACATGAGCGTCAGATAGGTCAAACAGGTGTAACTGTTCGTCCTAAACTCTATATTGCTTGTGGTATCTCCGGACAGATTCAACATATTGCCGGAATGCAGGAGAGTGCTCTTATTATCTCTATTAA
This sequence comes from uncultured Muribaculaceae bacterium, assembly GCA_964432305.1. GTDB lineage: Bacteria > Bacteroidota > Bacteroidia > Bacteroidales > UBA932 > CAYSND01. Next base: position 17,500 of record CAYSND010000016.1, read on the forward strand.
TAATGACCCCAACGCTCCTATTAACTCGATTGCCGATTATATTATAACCGGTGATATTGAGAAGGTTATCCCTAAAATGATTAAGTATTACAAGAAAAACTCGAAATAGTTATGGCAAATTTTTATACAGATACACCCCAGTTTAAACACTATCTCGACCATCCTCTAATGAAGAGGATAGTGGAGCTTAAGGAGAGAGATTTCCAAGATAAAGATAAATTCGATTACGCCCCTATGAATTTCGAGGATGCTATGGATAGCTATGATAAAGTTCTCGAAGTGGTAGGAGAGATATGTGGTGATATAGTTGCTGCTAATGCGGAAGAGGTTGATCATACAGGACCGACCGTGGCAAATGGAAGAGTAACATACGCAAAAGGGACTTTTGAAAACTTAGAAGCTTTAAATAAATCTGAACTTATGGGGATGGGGTTCCCTCGCCGTTTTGGTGGGTTGAATTTCCCGATGGTCCCTTATATGATGTCTGCCGATATAGTAAGCCGTGCTGATGCCTCTTTCCAAAACATCTGGATGCTTCAGGACTGCGGGGAGACCATATATGAGTTCGCAGATGAGGAGCAGAAGGCAAAATATCTCCCTCGCGTTGCAAAAGGAGAGACCATGTCAATGGACCTTACAGAACCTGATGCAGGCTCAGATTTACAGGCAGTAATGCTAAAGGCTACCTTTAATGAGGCTGAAAATCAATGGTACCTTAACGGAGTTAAACGTTTTATTACCAATGGTGATGCTGATATTCACTTAGTTCTTGCCCGCTCAGAGGAGGGGACAAGAGATGGTCGCGGACTCTCAATGTTTATCTATGATAAGAAGAGCGGTGGAGTTAATGTTCGCCGTATTGAGAATAAAATGGGTATTAAAGGGGCTCCGACCTGCGAATTGGTTTATAAAAATGCCAAAGCAGAACTTGTGGGATCTCGTCGTCTTGGTCTTATTAAATATGTTATGTCGCTGATGAATGGTGCCCGTCTCGGTATTATGGCACAGTCAGTCGGTATTTCGGATGCTGCATATCGTGAGGCTCATACCTATGCTTTGGAGCGCCGTCAGTATGGTAAAGCTATCGTTAATTTCCCTGCTGTTTATGAAATGGTAGCAAATATTAAGGCTAAAACCGATGCTTCTCGCTCGATTCTTTACGAAACATGCCGTTTCGTAGATATCTATAAAACCTTGGAAGATATCGCTCGTGAAAGAAAACTTACTCCTGAGGAGAGGGATGAGCTAAAATATTACTCTCGTCTTGCAGATGCTTTTACGCCTCTCGGAAAGGGGATGACCAGCGAATATGCAAACCAAAACTCTTATGATGCCATCCAGATACATGGAGGTTCAGGATTTATGAAAGATTATAAATGCGAACGTCTCTATCGTGATGCCCGTATTACCAATATCTATGAAGGTACCACTCAGTTACAAGTGGTTGCAGCCATTCGTCACGTCACTACAGGTACATACCTTCATCGCATAAAGGAGTATGAAGCAATGCCTGTTTCTGCAGAACTTGAGCCACTGAGAAAGGTACTTGCAGAGATGACAGCGCTTTATGAAGACTCCCTAGCAAAGGTTGCAGAGCATAAAAATGATGAATACCTCGATTTCCATGCCCGCAGACTTGTTGAATCAGCCGGACATGTTATCTTTGGTCATCTGCTTGTATTAGATGCAAACAAATCTCCGGAGCTTTTCTTACGTTCAGCTCAGGTCTATATCGACTATGGATCTCAGGAAGTTAAAAAGCATAATAGCTTTATCTCTAACTCTAAAATAGAAGATTTAGAGTATTTCAGAGTAGTTCCAAAAGAGTGTTAAAGGCAGATCTTATTAAAAAAACAGCCCCCAAACATGGGGGCTGTTTTTTTAATTCCTAAAATACCCAACCGAGCGATGCACTCAAGGTATTTTTCAGCGGAGAGTCTTTAGATGTAAGGAGGTAAGAGATAGAGATACGAGCCCCTTTGTAAGGGTTAATCCCTATGCCGAGGGTTGCATATTTTGGAACAATAGTGTCATTTAATCCATAATGATACCCTCCACATATGGAAAGGAACTCCTTAAATGAGTACTTTACCCCTATTTTTGTAGCAATCCCTTTTTCGTATAGTAAATAACTCCCCTCTAATGCTCCTTCAATAGAATGAATATCAGAGAGTGAGACTTTATAAGATCCCCCAACTCCAATATTGGCAGGAAGATTATATTCACTCCCACCGTAACTTATTTTACTCCCTATATTCTTAGCATATAGCCCTAAATGAACCCCTTTTAATCTGTAAACAGCCGATAAGTCTGCTGCATAGGCAACCCCTTTTTGAGG
>CAYSND010000017.1:0-19630 GCA_964432305.1 uncultured Muribaculaceae bacterium
CCACAGGAAGATCAATAAACCCCTGAAGAAGGGCTCTTCCCCTAAACTTCTTTCTGGCAAGCAGGTAGGCGAGCGGTAGAGAGAGAATGGCGAAAATCAATGTTGTAACTGCTGAAATACCGAGAGTTAGAAAAATACTCCTCCCAACCTCCGGATCGCGCACAGTTTCGAAAAGTTCGGGAAGTTTTGTGGAAAAAAACATTCCAAGAAGAGGTGCAATAAGGAAAAGCAAAATCACTCCTGAAAGCATCAGAAAGAGTAATCGAGTTATGCTATAAGAGGTAGGCGGTTTCATATTTTGCTGTTCGTGTGCAAAGATAGATAAATCCGTGTATCTTTGTAATGTTAAATAGTCATTTAATATGATCAATTTTCAAGAAGCACTTAAAATAGTACTCGCTGCTGCTAAAAAAATAGGAACTGAGATTATCCCCATCGAGAAGGGATGTAACCGAGTTTTAGCTCAGGATATTTTTACCCCTTCCGATCTTCCACCTTTTAACAAATCGGCAGTTGACGGCTACGCCTGCCGCCGAGATGACCTCCTTACTGGTAAAATTAATCATGGACTACTGCTCCTTGAAACCATTCCTGCAGGTCATACCCCTTCAAAAGAGGTTCACCAAGGGAGTTGCAGCAAGATAATGACAGGTGCCCCCCTCCCATTAGGAGCCGATATTGTTATTATGGTCGAGGAGTGCCAAGAGAGTGTTGAAGGGGGGAAATCTCTTATTACCCTCCGCCCGGACTCTGAAAGCCCCGAAAAATTAGTAAACAAAACCAATATCTGCCTCCAAGGTGAGGATCTTCCATTAGGATCGAAAGTTTTAAGCAAAGGAACCCTTATACGTCCACAACATATTGCAATAATTGCCACTTGTGGTCTCTCCTCCGTGGAAGTTTCAAAAGAGATAGAGGTCGGAATCCTCTCCACAGGGAGTGAACTCGAAGAGCCAAGATTTTGCATTGGGGACGATCTTGACCACTCATTGCCCCAAGGGAAGATTTACAATAGCAACTCTTCGCAATTATTAACACTTATTGCACTTTTAGGGGGGAAGGGACGCTACTACGGAATAGCTCCGGACAGACCTGAAGAGACCGAAATGCTCCTTTCAAAGAGTGTGGAAGAGAATCAGATTGTCCTCCTTTCAGGAGGGGTCTCCGAAGGGGATTTCGATTTTGTGCCAGGGATTATAGAAAAATTAGGGTTTAAAATTTTATTTGATAGGATTGCCGTACAACCTGGAAAACCGACTACTTTCGCCGTTAGTGGGGATAAATATATTTTCGGACTCCCCGGGAACCCCGTATCGGCTTTCGTTCAGACACTTCTATTGGTTAAACCACTCCTCTTTTCGATCCAGCATGGAGAATATGCCGAAAAGAGTATTCAACTCCCGATGGCTAAAGCTTATCATAGAAGGAACAGTTCACGACTCGCTCATATACCTGTAATAATTCTACCTGATGGGAGATGTGAGCCGATAGAATATAATGGTTCTGCACATATCACTGCACTTGATAAAGCTGATGCTCTTGCTCGAATTCCAATTGGAAAGAAGGAGTATATAGAAGGAGAAAATGTAACAATAATACTGCTTTGAAAGATAGATTTGGGAGAAATATAAACTATTTACGCATCTCAGTAACAGATAGATGTAACCTCAGATGTATATACTGTATGCCTGAGGATGGGATACGATTATTAAGCCATGATGAAATACTATCCTTCGATGAGATAATAGCTTTTTCTAAATTTACTCTCTCCAAAGGGATAAATAAAATTCGCCTAACAGGGGGAGAACCGTTAGTAAGAAAAGGAATCTGCTCACTCATAAACAGCCTCTCTAAACTACAGGGGCTTGAAGAGTTATGTATGACCACCAATGGGCAATTACTCTCCGAGATGGCTAATGATCTAAAATTAGCAGGACTGAAGCGTCTAAATATCTCCCTCGACACACTTGACCCGGAACGCTATTCTGCCATAACTCGTGGGGGAGATATCTGCAAGGTATTTGAAGGGATAGAAGCAGCTAAAATAGCCGGATTCGCCACCGCCACGTCTCCTATTAAACTTAATTGTGTTGTCTCTGCTGAAACTGATCAGGAGGAGCGAAACTCACTTAAAGCCTTTGCTGAAAAAGAGTCATTAGAACTTCGATTCATCTCCCTTATGAGCCTTGCAGAGGGGAAATTTAGCCGTGTAGAGGGGGGAAACGGAGGAGATTGCCTCCACTGTAACAGACTAAGACTAACCTCCACCGGAGAGTTAAAACCTTGTCTATTTAGTGACCTATCTTATAATATTAGAATATTGGGGTTTGAAGAATCCCTTAGACAAGCACTTGAAAATAAACCAATAAAAGGGGTTGCCAATCATTGTGACTCTTTTTACAATTTAGGGGGATAATTTAATTACTAATTGATTTTCTCAAATATTTTTTCTAACTTTGTAAGTTAAGTGACATACTTACAAATAAATATGCGGAGTAATACCCTTATAATAATATCGATTTTTATTATTTTAATCCTCCTCCACTCTTGTGAAAGAGGGTTAAATGGGGGCTCTACTATCTCCTTAGAAGTTAAAACATCAGACGATAAAGAATCCACAAAGGGGAGTGTAGCAGATATCGCTAAAATCCAAACTGATCGTTTCAGGGTTTCTGCTTATCATTGTGCTACTGACTGGGCTACTAACGAAACTTCCACTACTCCTAATATAATGGCTAATCAGGAAGTTATCTGGGATGCACCTAACTGGACATACTCCCCTATTAAGTATTGGCCCCCGTCAGGAAAAGTCTCCTTCTTCGCCTGCTCACCTAAGAGTTATACTATGAGTACATCTACAGGGCTCCCTAAGATCTCATTTACCACTAATCTTGCTCCTGTAGATCAAATTGACCTTCTCACTTCACAACAAATTGATAAATCAAACAGCATGGTGGCCGTAAATCTTAACTTCAAGCACACGCTTTCCTGTATAAGAATTACTGCTAAAAAGCATGATGACTGTGCGGTTAATTCTATTATAGTTACTAATTTGGAAATTATTTACGATAATACTGTAGCACGATCAGGGGAATATACCTTTCCCAATACAGATTCAGGAATAGGGAGTTGGAGTGTATCAGAGAATTTCAACACAAATTTAAATTACTCTCTCTATAATGACGCTATCGGGAAAACATTGTCTTCTACATCTGTACAACTCAATGATAATGATAAATATTTAATGCTTATTCCTCAAACATTAAGTGCCGGGGCATTAACATTATCAATCACATACTCTGTGGATGGAAGAGCTAGGACTCGAACTCTCCAAATTCCTAAAACAGGAACATTTGCATTGGCTCAAGGGAAGATTTACACCTTTGCCCTCACACTAACTGCTGATATAATAGAGTATGACTCCCCAATAGTAAAAGATTGGCCACTTCTCTCTGATGCCACCACCAATATCATAACAGAGACCACTCAGACCATCTCTACGGATCAAATTGCTAATTGCTATATTGTAAATAGAGGTGTCGGAGCATTTGATTATATTGGAGCTACTAGTACAACTATTTTCCGCTTTCCAGCCATTCATAGAGTTAACCAGTTTTGGGGGGGAGAAACCAGCGGAGGAATGACAGGAGACGGTGGAAATATTTATCAAGTACCCTTAGAACCTGCCTATAAAGATGGAGATGGCTATATTGCCTTAGGTAATAGCGATGTCAACTCTATTGGAAAAAGCGAAGAGTGGTATGCTCAAGTCATTTGGTCAGATATTCAAGACATAAACTCTAAAATAGTGATAACACAGACCTCCGCTAATAAAGGTATTGGTTTAGAATATCTTGAAATAACTTTTAAGCCAGGTCTTTATTCAGGAAATATAATAATAGGAGTTACACAAGGGGAACTCTATTCCAATATGATGGCAGGTATTCCCCCCTCATTACAAAACAGACTTAAATACCTCTGGTCTTGGCATTTATGGGTAACTAACTACGATCCTGATTCACAATATATAATGATGAATGTAGCAGCTAAAAACCCTTCCGTTCCATACCCTGTTATGGATCGTAATTTGGGAGCCAAAGATGAATTTGGGGACGGTTTATATTACCAGTGGGGGAGAAAAGATCCATTTTATTTAGCAGAGTCTGTTTTTCCTAACTCCTATTCGGGCGATGGTGCTACCGGTATAGACTATATTACCACAACTTCTTCAGCTTTAAGTACACTCCTAGACTGTGTCTACCGCCCAAATTTATTTTTCAAGGGTACAGTAGGGGTAATCACCGATCCGATTCAGTCAGGCTCCCTTTCAGGAACAACCGGATATAACCGCTGGGGAGGGAACGAAAGCCGTAACAGCACCAATATAACCAAAAATCCTAAGACCATTTATGACCCCTGTCCCCCCGGCTGGAGAATGCCATGGGGTGCGAACTGGTCAGGTGTAGATGCTGCATATTTTATTTGGAATAATTCCCCTACTAATTACAGAGGAAGGTTCTTTACAGGTATCTCAGAAGCAAACACATCCAACGTTAATCTATTTAGAGCAGCAGGTATGACTACTGATGCATATGCTCGTACTAACTATAATGCTGCAGGATATTATTGGGGCGGCTCTTCACAAGTTTATTATCAGGGTAATGGACTATTTTTAAGTGGGGGAACACTACAACCCACTTCTTTACGCTCTCGTATAGAAGCACACAATATTCGTTGCGTTAAACAATAAGACTCCATTTGTCATTTTGGCAGTTTTCAGCAGTTGGTACATCTTTTGCCAAATGTCTATGTAGAAAATATTTAATACATATCTATATGGATAATAACGAAACTAAAAAGACAACTACCCAGAAAGGGACTATTGGCGTAACTACTGAAAACATTTTCCCTATTATTAAAAAATTTCTTTATTCTGACCACGAGATATTCCTCCGTGAGTTAGTAGCAAATGCTGTAGATGCTACACAAAAGATGAAAGCACTTGCAAATAGTGGCGATTTTAAGGGTGAACTTGGGGATTTAACCATCCGTATCGAAGCAGATTCTGATAAAAAGATTATAAAAATAGTTGATAAAGGTATTGGAATGACTGCAGAAGAGGTTGAAAAATATATTAACCAAATAGCTTTCTCATCTGCAGGGGAGTTCTTAGATAAATACAAAGACCAGATAGGTAACATTATCGGTCACTTTGGATTAGGTTTCTACAGCTCATTTATGGTAGCCAAGAAGGTGGTTATTAATACTCTATCTTGGAGAGATGATGCAAAAGCTGTTAAATGGGAGTGTAAGGGTGACCCTGAATTTACAATGAGCGTAGGGAAGAAAACAGAGAGGGGAACAGAGATAACACTCTACTTAGATGATGACAATAAAGAGTTTGCAGAGAGCTCCAAGATCACAGAACTTCTAAACAAGTACTGTAAATTTATGCCTATTCCTATCGCATTCGGTAAAGAGCAGGAGTGGAAAGATAAAAAATATGTAGACACAGACCGTGACAAGATAATAAACAGCACCCTCCCTATTTGGACCCAAAAACCCACAGAGTTAAAAGAGGAAGACTATATGTCATTCTATCGCGAACTCTACCCGATGCAGGAAGACCCTCTATTTTATATCCATCTTAATGTGGACTACCCATTTAACCTTACAGGAGTCCTCTATTTCCCCAAGATTAAAGACAAAATGGATGTTTCCAGAAACAAGATTCAACTCTACAGTAACCAGATGTTCGTAACCGACTCAGTTGAAAATATAGTCCCCGACTTTCTTACACTTTTACATGGAGTGATAGACTCTCCCGATATCCCTCTAAATGTTTCGAGAAGTTACCTTCAGGAAGATAAAGATGTAAAGAAAATCTCTTCCTATATAACCAAAAAAGTGGCTGATCGTCTTGAAGAGATTTACAAGAATGAGAGAACCGTATTTGAAGAGCGTTGGGATAACCTAAAAATCTTTATTGAGTATGGAATGCTTACAGATGAAAAATTCTGCGAAAGGGCAATGAATTTTGCACTCTTAAAGAATACTGACGGGAAATTCTTTAGCTACGATGATTATAAAAAAGGTGTGGAGACCACTCAGACAGATAAAAATAAAAAGTTAGTCTATCTCTACTCCACAAACCCTATTGAACAATACTCCTATATCGAAGTTGCTAAAAATCGCGGTTATGATGTCCTTCTCTTCGATTGTCAGCTTGACTCCCACTTCGTTAATCTCTTAGAAAGCAAACTAAAAGATACCACCTTCTCAAGAGTTGACGCAGATAGCATAGATAAACTTATTCAAAAAGAGGATATTAGCAAACCTGACATTAGTTCTGTGGAGGAGAGTGATCTCTCATCTATTTTCCAATCGGTGCTACCCCAAGGAAAAAATTACTCTGTAACTGCTGAAAATCTCGGCGAGACAGCCCAACCTATCCTAATCACACAGTCAGAATTTATGCGGCGTTATCGCGAAATGTCTGCTATGGGTGGTGGAATGAACTTCTACGGAGAATTACCTGAGTCATATAATATCAGTATCAATCTTGAACACCCCCTCATCCAAAGAATCCTCGAGCAGAAGAGAAACGAAACTGCCGACAGAGGGAGTGAATTGGAGAGTAAGAGAGTTGAATTACAGTCCTCCCTCGATAAGATTAACGAGATGAATAAAGATAAAAAAGAGGATGAAATCGCTACTACAGATAAAGATGAGCGTTCAAGACTTGAAAAAGAGATTTCAGATATAACTGTCGCGCGAAAAAACATAATGGAGGGTTTTGCTAAAGATAATAGACTTACCCAACAAGTAACTGACCTTGCCCTTCTTGCCAATAATATGCTCAAAGGGAAAGAATTAAACGATTTTATAAAAAGATCCACAGAGGTATTATTATAAAATTATTTTATTTTTTTATATTTGTGGCTATTAATACCATAATAGTATGAAACGAATAGCCATTATACTCTCTCTAATTTTAGTAGCGTCTTCCTGCGATGAGCAGAAGACGCTTACTTATTATACCGCTTCAGTAACTAAAATAGCTAACGAAGCAGGAATACCCTCCCTAACACTCCGATACACCAAACGGAATAAAGCTGTCCAAATCAGTGTCCCTGCAAAAACAGATTCACCGGAAAGGGTCTATCAGGCAGCTTCTCTTTCAAAACCTGTTTTCGCATATATTGTCCTTAAAATGGCAGAGAACGGCGAGATAGATTTAGATAAACCTATCGCTGAATATACTGATATTGACCGCTTTGAGAATAAAGAATGGGCTTCTCTCATAACTCCGAGGATGGTACTTACTCACCGTACAGGACTCCCCGACTGGTGCGCTCCCCCCTCCTCAGATGAATGGGTTAACTCCCCTATTTTCTTTGAATTTCGTCCTGACTCCTGTTTTGGATACTCCGGTGAGGCATTTGCCTTTTTACAGAGGGCAGTCGAAAAAATACTTGGTAAAGATATCCAACAAATAGCCCAAGAAAGGGTCTTTATACCATTTGATATGCCCAATACCAGCTACCAATGGGAACCTGAATATGCCTCCGCTGCTGTTGACGGATATAATAGGGAGGGTGAAAATCGAGGTACTGGAACATTCACACGTCAAAATGTTGCCTATACACTTCGCACAACAGCCTCAGACTATTCAAAATTCCTTCAGGTAATAATGCATTACCCCACTATCCATAATGTCCCTTCAGCCACAGAGCCTGCAAAATATTACCCCGACAGAGTTCGTGATGCCGACCAACATATCTTCTGGGGACTTGGAGTGGGAACTGAGGTTAATCCACAGTTTGGAAAGGTCATTTGGCATTGGGGAGATAATGGAAATTACAAATGCCTCTTCCTTATTATCCCCTCTAAAAGCTCCACTCTCGTCTATTTTACCAATAGTGCAAAGGGGCATGATATCATCGACCAGATTCTTCCCATATTTTTTAAAAACAAAAAACCCTTTGCCATCTCCTCTTGGATTAACGATTAATCATTTCTAAATTTTTAACGATTTTATATAATCACACCCCCTCTTTAATTAGAAAATTTCTATAAAAAGAGGGGGTACGTTTTTTTTACGAAAGGACGCAATCTCAACTCTCTGTCACTCTATTTTTGTTTGCGAAATCAAAACAGGATGAAGAGTGCAACATACATAATAATCGTTTGCTTGGGAATCATACCCAATATGGTCAAAGCTCAAAAAATGAGTTTCGGCACAAATGGTCTTGGGTACCTAAATTTTGCCACCTTCAATGGAGAGTTATCGTTAGGAGTCACTAAAAACTGGAGTATCCTTCTTAGTGGTGCATACAACCCATTTACATATAATAAAAATAGCGACAAGCAGTTTCAACAGAAAGAGGCTACAGTAGCTATTGGTACCCGTTACTGGCCATGGCACCTCTTTTCAGGGTGGTTTATGGGGAGTAAATTCCTCTTTTCCCAATATAACCGTGGTGGGTTATTTACCTCGACCTCTACTGAGGGGGAATCCTTTGGTATAGGTCTTAATGGTGGGTATTCATTAATGATTGCAAAAAATATAAATATAGAATTTGGAGCAGGTGTGTTATTAGGAGGGACACGATACACCTCATATCAATGTCCTCGGTGTGGTCGCATAATCGATCAAAATAGAAAACTCTTTATCTCTCCTGATAATCTCCTGCTCCAATTTGTAATACTATTTTAAATATAATAAGATGAAAGAAGGGAAGATTTTAATTAATTTAATCATTGTTAATATAATGCTCAATTCCTGTGCTATTCATAATAAACAGAGAGCCCTAGAAGTTAATCGTCCACAGTTAGAGGTGGGACTTGTTAAAGATAACAGATGGGAAAGGGGTTATCCTAGTGGTGGGCAGGAGAAAATTACGGAAAATAGCACTCTTATTATCAACGATTTGGATGGTAAAGAGGTTATTTTAATGAAAGCCTTGGAGGATGAAACTACAGGGGAGATGATAGCTGTGGACCAAATAGAGGCAGCAACTATAAAAGCAAGTTTTAGGAATATTGCAGAGCGAAATGGCGAGGTAGAACTTGGGTTTGAATTAACAGTTCCACATGATATGCAGGACCCTTTCTGGCAATCCCGTTTTACCCCTAAAATTCGATTAAACGAAGATTCATTAAATCTCGACAAGGTATTTATCACTGGGAGTGAATATCGGAATGCACAGTTAAAAGGGTATAATCTCTACAATCAATACATCTCAACCATAATACCTGACACGGCGAATTTCATCAACTATTTCACTTACCGCCATCAACTAGACCTTTTTATAAAAAGGAATCTACCCGAACTTGCTACATTAAAGAACGACTCAACGGTGGTTGAGAGAGAAAAAGAGCTCTATCTTACCTCCAACATCCCTTATCGTGAGGCTATAGAGCATTATACCAAAAGATGGCTTGTCAAAGCAAATAATCGAAGGAAAGCTCGTACAGCGAAAATGTTTGAGAGATATGTAAAAGCCCCACTCTTCTTGCAGGGTATTAAACTGGATACAATAATTCATCGTACAGATAGCTCATTAACCTACTGTTATGTACAGAGAATTCCGGTAGTCCCAAATTTGCGTAAAATAGAATTGACCCTTTCCGGGGAGATATACAAAGAGGGTGAATGTATCTATATAATGGAGCAGTCTGCCCCTCTTACATTCTTTGTTAGTTCCATATCTACACTTGCCGACGACACTCCAAGATATCTTAAAAGGGTAATCGAGAGGAATAAAGAGAGTCATATAAGCGCAAATATTGATTTTCGTAGTGGACGTTGGGAATTTGATCCTAATCTTGGTGATAACCATACTGAAATTGAGAAGATTAAAGAGGAGATCTCTAAAATCACATTAGACAATAGATTTGAAGTAGATTCCATAGTAATAACTGCATCCTGCTCTCCTGAAGGGAAGTATGAGAAAAATAGGACTCTTGCGGATAAAAGGGGAAGATCCATTGAGGCACATTTTCTTGAGTGGAAGAGTGAAGAGGAGAGCGAGGATGTTTGGTATATGAATGGTGCGGAAGAGGATCGCAATCCCTACTGGTTAAACAGAAACTCATTCCGCATCCGTTCTATTCCTGAGGAGTGGGATTACTTTATAGAGCTTATAAAAAAGGATATAATACTTAATGAGGAGGAAAAGAGGGAGATATTTAATATAATCAATGAAAACGAACCCGATAAAAGAGAGGCTTTACTCTCATCGAGAGAGAGTTATCATTATATATATAGAACTATATACCCACATCTCAGACGAGTTATATTCGGACTTCACACCCATATAAAAGGGATGATAAAAGACACCATCCATACAAATATTTTGGACGAGAAGTATATGTCGGGGATTCAGGCAATTAAGGAAAGAGACTATAAAAATGCTATTGAATTACTACGGGATTATGAGGACTATAACACAGCAGTTGTATATACCTCTCTGAATCTCAATTACTCTGCTCTTCAGATACTTGATGCACTCCCCCACTCTCCTAAGAGGGACTATCTCTTGGCAATAGCGCAAGCACGACTCGGGAATGAAGAGGCTGCCGCCAAATCTCTTATTGATGCCATAAAACAAGACAATTCTATGATCCATCGTGGAAATCTTGACCCGGAGGTCTCTGAATTAATTCACAAATACTGCATTCATGACTTTTTAGAGAACAATACTCATTACAACAACTATTAATACAATTTAATACTATGAAACTAAACACCTTATTTATGACTTCTCTTCTATTAGTTACACTATTTGCATGTAATAAAGAGGAGGGCAAAGAGAACAAGTCCGGAGAGAGTACACTGCACCTCTGTATCTCAAACCTTGAGGATTATCTTACTAGGACATCTTATCAAACCCCTTCTGAACTCCCAACAGAGACTAATGATAAGAAGATAAATACTCTGGAGGTCTTTATATTTCACAATACAGGTGGAGCATCTAATAACGGGAAGTTGGATGTTTACAAAAAATTTTCAGAAGAGGAGGTTCAGACCCTCTCCGACCTTTCAGTAAAAACTACCACAGGAAATAAATATATCTATATTATCGCAAACTCCCATATCACTGACTGGAGAGGAATTACGACACATACACTCTTCCAATCTCAAATATCGCAAGCAATAAAAGAGAATTTTAAGGATTTTACAATGGTCGGTTCTGCAACACAAAACTTAACAGTAAGCTCTACCGTTACCATCTCACTCTCAAAAATAGTCTCTCGAATCGAAGTAAGGGGTATCAAAACTTCTTTTTCAGGGACTCCGTATGAGGGTAAAACCCTTTCCGAAGCAAAACTCTACCTTATTAATGCCTCCGGAGAGAAACGTATATATAACGGAAGCGATCCTTCTACCATTAAAGTATTGAACAGCAAACATTTATTAATGGCAGATGTCTCTTCCTGCCAAATGACCGGGATGCTTTTTGATTCCATTTCAGGTGATATCGGAGAAGGAGCAGATGCATATTCAAAGAGACATCTATTTCATTGTTATGAAAATACTATCCCGGTTGAAACACAGGAAAACCGTTTTACCAAAGTGGTACTTGAGGCAAAGCTCGACGGAACTCTCTACTACTACCCCATTGCCATAAACAGGGAAGGATTTGGCTATGTAGCGGGGATAAAAGGGGTGCAGAGAAACTACTGGTATTTGCTCGATATAACCATACTTCGTCCGGGCTCTTTGGACCCCGATACTATACTTGAAAAAGGGAGTGCAAATATCACTATAACAGTATTGAATTGGGATAAAGTTGATTCCGGAGATCAGATATTTTAGTATATGATGAGAAGAATTAGAGATATAAAAAGAGTCTCTCTCTTACTATTAATCCTTTTGTTTCTAATTACTTCATGTATAAAGGAGGATAGGAGTGAGTGTCCATCGATACTTATTCTCGATTTAAGCAGACTCCGTAAAGAGGTAAAATGGGTGAATTTATGGGTCTATGACTCCACAGATGTAATACTTGACCACAATCGGATTGAGAGATCTGACTTTGCAAATAGATATGAAATTGCAGTGCCTAAAAATGTTACTAAAGTTTTTATTTGGGGTAATATAGGGGATTCTACACAAATAACAGGATACGATTCTAAAAGCGACATTATTTCTAATAAGGGTGCTGCAATGGACTCACTCTATTTTTTTAGCACCATTATTTATCCGAAAGGGGAACATTTCTTTCAAAAGGTCAATATGAGTCGCGAATTTCTTAAAATCTATATAAATGTATTAAGCCACCTCCCTAAAGGGAGAGAGCTACAAGTCGAACTCCGAGGAAACACTATAGGGTACACCATTCAAAAAGAGGTAGTTATAGGAAAATTATCTATATTAAAAAATCCTTTTGAACGATATGAGGAGAATGATAAATGGAATCGTTTTTCATATATTATTCCTAAACAAGAAAATATTTACTCCCTATCAATCTCCCTCTTTTCCAACACTAAAAATGAAAGGTACTCAATAGGTACTATAAATTTAGGTGAAATAATAGCAGAGCAGTTCAGAGATAATAGACTAATATTTAATGATATAACCATTGTAATAGACTTTTCTAATTTGCATTTTTCGTTAAACATTGGGGATTGGAATTATGACTCCCCGTTAGAGGTAACTATTTAAAAGTATGAGACGATATATCAGATTTATATTAATAATTATCGTGATTTTAATCTCTTTTTCTTGTAAGAGTAATCATAATGGAGAACTCCCAAAAAAGAAGGATTCTCTAACCGTTAATATCTCTCTGTTGACAATAATTGATGAGAGCAAAGCTCTATTTGTCTCAGAGAATTTAATTAACAATATAAACATCTATCTATTTAATGAACAGGGAAAACTTATAACTTTCCGATATATTGATAATTTAAGTAGTTCATTCCTACCGCTGGTAATATGGAATGAGAAAAGTGGATATTTTTATGCTATAGCCAACATTGGGAGAAGGTATTATGTCACAATGAAAGAGATAGAGGATGGAAGGCATCAACTCTCCTCACCTTCCGAACTCTCTTCTCCATCAGGGGCAGTATTAATGAGCGGGAAAACAGACCTTATAGCTCTCTATAATAATGCAGATATCCCTATCCCCCTTAAAAGGGCATGTTCGAGGATAGAATTACAACTAAATAAAAGCTACTTTACCGGTAGTGAATTTAATGTCACGAAGATAACTATGAAAAATGTCCCTAAGGGAGTTATGCTCTTTAAGGAGAATAGGCCCACTTTGAATGAAGAGATTTTCAGAGAAGGGGATTCGAGAGAAGGGGATCAACTCCTTGGGTTAGAGAGTGGTTACCTTGCATTTTATTGTTATGAAAACATGCAAGGGACCCTCCTTCCCGAAAACAATGATCTGCTGCAAAAAGTTCTAACCGGGCACCCTGCCGAAACTGTTTCCACATATATTGAGATAATTGCAAACTATCGTTCCGAAGTTTCTCACGGCTCTATTATTTACCGCTTTTATCCCGGCAGAAATAATCATTCCAATTTCGATATTGCTCGAAATACAGCATATACTATTACATTTTTCCCTGTTGGAGATGGAAGGGGATATCCAAATTGGAGAATCGACGAAAATAACCTTAAAGATTATGTCAGTAAAATAACCCTTACACCTAATAGTATTACTTTTAATAAATTAGGGGAAATAGTTATCGTTACACCGACTATTCTTCCTCTTTCGGCATTTGACAAAAGAGTCTCTTGGTCTTCGAGTAACCCTATAGTTGCCCATGTAGATGATAGCGGGAGAGTAACTTCACTTTCAGAAGGAGAAACGATCATTACTGCTTCTGCAGTGGATGGAAGTGGCACCTCTACCTCAATACCCTGTATTGTAGAATCTGAACTCCCTAGTGCTACCATTAATGTAACTAATTATATAGCTTTTAGAGGGGAGGAATTTCACCTTTCACTCTCCGACATTAGACCCTCAGGTGGTTTAGTTACCTGGAGTAGCTCCTCAAGTGGAGTAGCATCAGTTACCCCCACTACATCTAATTCTGCTTCGGTAGAGGGACGAATAATTGGAGATGCCGTTATTTATGCAATGGTAAATGGAAAAGTAGTAGCCTCTTGTAATATAACTGTGGTTCCACTAATTGTAACTTTCAGCAATAACAATATAAAGACTTTCCAAGGTTTCAATGATACCATTGTTTACTCCGTCTCACCTCCGCAAGCCTCTTCTTTGAAACTTCTGTGGGAAAAAGAGAACCCTTCGGATTCCTATTCATACTTCCCTTACCCTGATAACCCCAATATAATACGGGGTGGGGATGATTTTCACCTCTCATGGTTAAGTTCAGAGATCCGTGTCTCATTCGTTGATTACCCTTCCGCAGGCTTTTTCTCTTTTTATCATACCAATTACCCCGCTATCACTGTAGAGAAGGAGATAAATCTTGTTTGGGGGGTGGAGACAATGATCCCTTTATCAGAAAGGAAATATTATGACGCTCTCTCTTCAAAGCGTCCTGCTTCTTTCAACCACCCCTCTGCTTATCTCTTTTTCGAGAATATAATAGATACGGGGCTAAGACCAGAAATACTTGCCTCCGGAGAGATTATTGCACAGAATTATTTTGGAGATTTCCCGATGAACGCATGTACTTACGGGGATGACGGTATATTATATAAAGAGCCGTTAAATATTCGTATTCATCAGATTATAAATGTATATCAGCATTTTATATTTACGAATATTATATACCAGGATTCAATAAATTCACATTGTCAATATTCTCGTGAAAGGAGATACGCTCTTCATCCTAATAATTCGATTATTCGTCCTACAGACAACTACCTAATATCAGGGGAAGAAAATTATTACGAAGTACCTTATGACCCCCTTAATTATGAAACCCTCTGTACTGATTCAGGAATTCTATATGTCTCGTTAAATGATTATCTGACGATAATTAACCCTATTTATTCAGCGATTATCTCCCCTCTGTATGGGGCATTAAAGATTACGGAACATTATCGTAGGGTAATATTAAATAACTCACAAATTATTCCTGTTTATATAATCTCTACAGATAAATGGCATTAATATTTTAATTTTTAACATACTAAATTTATAAAAATGAAAAAATCACTTTTTTTGGCATCACTTTTTGCCGTTTCAGCACTCTTATTTTCTTGTGAAAAACCTAATCATACTCCTGAACCTGAAACAAAGGAGAGTACTCTCACAATTTCCATTTCATCTGACACAAAATCTTCCTCCTCACAAACACAAGCTCAGGATAATACTGTTAATTCGGTAGATGTTTTCGTCTTTAGAAATAGTGCAGGAGCGGATAACGGAGTATTAGATGTGCATAAGCGTTTTTCAGGGGCAGAACTAGGTGACTTATCGGCTCTTACTCTTACAGCAACTATAGGTCAAAAAAATATCTATGTGGTTGCAAATGCTCATAAAACTTTTACAGGAGTAACATCTCTCTCTTCTTTCCAAAATCAGCTTTCAACTTTACAAACTGAAAAATTCGCCTCTTGGACAATGACAGGGAGCACTTCCACTACTCTCGGAGTAACAACCGCCATAACACTAACTTTAAGCCGACTTGTAGGACGAGTAAGTTTAGCTTCTCTAAAAACAAATTTTTCAGGAACACCCTGGGCAGGGCAGACTTTAAGCAATGTTAAACTATATCTTATCAATGTTAAAGGAGATAAACTCTTTCATAATGGAGGGGCAGGAGCAACTGAGCAGATTCTCAATAAAAAACAAGCAGTTGCAGTAGATATTAATAGTTGCGCCCAATCCGGGCTCTTATATGATGATATTGCCACTGCCATTGCTGATGCAGGATATACTACAGAACATTTTTTCTATGCTTATGAAAATACTATCTCTACAGAAACTGCTTCGGAGAAGTTTACCAAACTTGTTATTCAGGGAGATTTAAATGGGATAACCTATTATTACCCTATTTCTATCAACCAGGCAGATTTCGGACATATTGCAGCAAATGGACATTATGGTATTAGAAGAAATACTACTTACAATATC
Organism: uncultured Muribaculaceae bacterium; assembly: GCA_964432305.1. Lineage (GTDB taxonomy): Bacteria > Bacteroidota > Bacteroidia > Bacteroidales > UBA932 > CAYSND01. Next base: position 16,077 of record CAYSND010000017.1, read on the forward strand.
AATGTTACCATTAATCGACCAGGTTCTACTGACCCTGACCAGCCAATAATATTTGGCACTCTGACTACCTCTGTGTTAATCGGTAATTGGCAGACTACTCCTGTTGCAAATCTATCATTTTAAAAATGAAACAGCAAAGATTATTATTAATAATATTATCAATTACCCTCATTCTTACAGGTTGTATGAAGGAGGAGAGTGAGAGAAAAAAGAAATTTAATTTTTCTCTCTCATATAGTGTAGATTGTGCCACAAAGTCTGTAACGATAGATGATAATATTGTATCTAATATAAATGTCTTTGTGTATAATACAGAGGGGAATCTTGTTGATTGTGATTATTCTACAACAGGGAATATCTCTCTTAAAGTTTGGGCGAATCGACAGTATAATGTCTATTCAATAGCGAATATTGGTAATATTACCACTGTTCCACTTAACACAGAGGCTGCTATGTTGGCTTATAAATACTCTATCAGCGATTATACAGGCATTGCAGGTGCAGGAAACGCTGTCCCAATGTCAGGAGTTTTAATAGGAATAACCCTCACCGATGGTGGGGTTATTCCTATTGTTTTAACCCGACTAATCTCTCGAGTAACAGTAATTCTCGATAAAAGTCAGTTATCGGGGGTTACTACTTTTAATATCAAAAACATCAGAATAAAAAATACTCCTCGTGTTATAAAACCGTTTGGGGAGAATACCCCTATTGCATCAGAAATCCTTGCAGATGGTGATATTGCCACAGCAGCACAAATAGCAAATATTACCACTTCGGGGGTTACTTTTCATCTATTTGAGAATCGCCAAGGAACACTACTTCCCGAAAATCTTTTAGTTACAGGGAAAGTATTTCCCGATGGTTCTCCATATAAAGAGATCTGCTCCTATATAGAGATGGAGATTGAATATAAAACTGCCTCATCTTATGCCAATAATCTGAAATACCGCTTTTATCTCGGTGGAGACTATGTTTCTAATTTCGATGTAAGTAGAAGTACCCAATATACTGTAATGGTTATCCCCTCTAATAGTGGTATCAATGAAACTACCTGGCGTGTAGATGTAAGTAATCTGAAATATTATGTAACATCTATTTCTATCTCCCCTGCTACACATACACTTACCTCTCTCGGACAGACAAGACAATTCACAGCCACCGTTCTCCCTGCCTATGCAGAAAACACCTCCGTTACTTGGAGTTCATCAGATGAAGGAGTTGCCACCGTAACTGCCGGAGGACTTGTTACTGCTGTTGCAAATGGTACTTGTAATATCACCGCTACCGCAAATGATGGCTCAATGGTTTCAGGGAGTGCAACTGTGGTGGTTAATACTTATGTATCTGTTAGTTCAATCTCTATTGACGATAACTTTGAACTTTATGTCGGGCAAACAAGGCAAATTGTCCCTACCGTTCTCCCTGCAAATGCCACTAACCCTACCGTAACTTATACCTCAAGTAATCCGATAGCCGCTACCGTTTCTGCTACCGGACTTGTTACTGCAGTTGCAGCAGGTACAACGACTATAACTGCCACTGCGGATGGGAAGAGTGCTACTTGTGTGGTAACAGTGAAAAGTCCGATGTTTAGTATAAACCCGACCACTGCAACACTCTATCGTGGACAAACACTCCAAATTTCCCATAGTGCTACTCCCCCTACTACACCTTCCTGGTCATCAACAAATGCTACCGTTGCTTCAGTAAGTAGCACCGGACTTGTTACAGCCCTTACTTCAGGGAGTGCCACTATAAATGCCGTTGCAAATGGAATTACAGCCACTTGTGCAGTGACAGTTATACCTCCGAAATTAACTCTCGATAAAACAACAATGAGTATGTTTAACGGAGAGGTTGCAACTCTATCTATTTCCACAGTTGAACCCTCTACATCTGATATTACCTGGGCAATAACAACATCTACTCCTTATCTGACAGTAACGACAAATCCTGGGGGACAATCGGCAACATTAACAGCATCTACAACTGTTCCATATCTTGCCTCCCCGAATGTCTCCTATTTAACCGCTACTGTTACCGCTACCGCTAACGGAGTAACTGCCACTTGTACCGTGAATCTTTATAGGCTGATAATAGAGCTTGGAGCTACACCTACTGTTTATGAAGGGATGAACTCCACTATCCCTTATACTATCTACCCTACTCACGCGAGTGGTTTAGGGGTTACAGGGAGCGTAGTTACCAATCCTGCCAATGTCTCTATGAGTGGTAACACGGTAAGAGGGTTATTACGCCATTCGGGGAGTGATGTATCGAATGTAAGGGTTGCTATTACTGCACACCCGACAGTAAATGCTACTTGTAATGTGAAGTGTTTACCTGCAGTAACGCTTACTGCTCCTGAAGCGTTAAACAGAATGATGAACTATACCTCTTTTCCAGAAGTTATTCAGACTATGCCTAACTCTTTGCAGATGACAGTTACCAAAGCTCCAAATGCAACAATAGTGTGGGAGATAATGGAGATTAATAAAAACGGAGTTGCATATCCAACCCTTTCTACTTTGAATATCTCACAGGATGGATTGGTAACACTTGCCAATACCTCTGCCTGTGGTAAATATAGAATCAGGGCAAAAGCATCAACAGGGAATTACTATTCAGAAAATGAGGTAACATTAGATGTTTACTACTATTTGGTTTGTCAGGCGGAGATTATCCTTATCCCAAGTGGGAGCGATTATATAATGAACCTTAGAAGCCACCTGCATAATAATTGTCCTGGATGGGCTAAAACCTATATGGAATCGGTAGATAACGATTTAAGGGTGGTAATTGATAAGTCTAAACAGGGTAATTTACCATATAGGCGTATTATTGGAGAGGTCTTTTATTCAGACCCATATTATGGTTCACCGACAGCTGTATGGACTAGTGAACAAGCTCTTGGACATCATTTTATACTTTATAACGAAGATGCCCCTATAGGTTTTCGATATGCAAATTCACATTTTTTCAACTACCCCTATGGGAGTAACAACCTCTATTATAACTTTTTTATAATTAAATCTGATAGATTCTCAAATCAGCCTTAATATGGATTAGGCAATAAATTAAGAAAGCCCGATTTGGTAATCGGGCTTTCTTATTAATTATATAGTAAATCTACTATGGCTGCCATCGTCTTACAATAACCACACTCGCCACAACATCAATAGGAGTTTCATATTTATATGGTGGTAATAGGTATTTTTTCAACCAAATTACGACAGTCATACTTCTATTTTCCACCATTATCCCATATCTGTTTAATATCCTTTTCCCTTTTAACACAGTATCGAAAAGTCCCCTATCTTCCTTGTTTACAACTCCCTCCCCTGAATCTAAATCCCCCCATCTTCTTTGTATATCTAATTTACTTATATATTGAAAAGTAGCATCATTAGGAACACACTCAATAAACTTTATACTTATTGAATCCACTTTTTCACTTAATTTAATTATTTGGTCTTTCTGAGTTTCCACATTACCTACATCAAGTATATACTCCTTTTCATTAACTATAACCCTTATCCCTTTAAGTGGGA
>CAYSND010000018.1:0-19039 GCA_964432305.1 uncultured Muribaculaceae bacterium
AAAGAGTTTGTTGAATCCTTATTTAAATAGATATGAATATTTCTTATAATTGGTTAAAAGAGTATCTCTCTTTTGACCTTGAACCGGAGAGAATTTCCGAAATACTTACCTCAATAGGACTTGAGGTGGAGAGTATGGAGAAGGTAGAAGAGATCCCGGGAGGGCTTGAAGGGGTGGTCGTTGCGGAGGTTATGGAGTGCGAGCTGCATCCCGATTCGGATCACTTACATATTACGAAGGTTGATGCAGGGGATGGGGAACTTTTACAAGTGGTTTGTGGTGCCCCAAATGTTGCTAAAGGGCAGAAAGTCCTATTGGCCACGATAGGTACAAAACTCCCCACAGCTGATGGTTCAGAGTTTAAAATTAAAAAATCAAAGATCCGCGGAGTAGAGTCTATGGGGATGATTTGTGCTGAAGATGAGCTTTCACTCGGAACATCTCATGATGGGATTATGGTATTGGATTCTTCTGCGAAGGTAGGTTGCTCTGCTAAAGAGTACTTAAAACTTGGCTCTGATACACTCTTCTCCATTGGGCTTACCCCTAATAGAGTGGATGCTGCTTCTCATATAGGAGTGGCACGTGACTTGGCGGCTTATCTTAAATTTAATAATATACCGGGAGATTTAACCCTCCCATCAGTAGAGGCATTTAAAGAGGGAGAGGGAGTCTCAATTCCCCTTAGAGTCGAGTCTCCTGAAGCTGCTCCAAGATATTTGGGAATTACAGTTTCAGATGTAAAAGTGGGGGCATCTCCTGATTGGTTACAGAAAAAACTAATCTCTATAGGAGTAAGACCTATTAATAATGTGGTGGATATTACCAACTACATCCTTCATGAGACAGGGCAGCCTCTCCACGCTTTCGATGTTGCCAAAATAAAAGGGAGAGAGGTAGTGGTGAGGATGAGTGAACCGAACTATCCGTTTGTTACCCTAGATGAGGTAGAGAGGAGACTTTCAGATGAAGATACTGTAATTTGTAGCACTGAGGATCCTATGTGTATTGCAGGGGTGTTCGGCGGTCTTGAATCCGGTATAACTGAGGCAACTACTTCGGTTTTTATAGAGAGTGCATATTTTGACCCGGTTCACATAAGAAAGACATCTAAACGTCACGGACTTAAAACAGATGCCTCTTTTAGATTTGAAAGGGGGGCGGATCCCGATATGATCCCTTATGCAGCTAAGAGGGCAGCTCTTTTGATGCAAGAGATGGCAGGGGCTAAGGTGGTAGGAAAAATAAGGGAGTTTTACCCTGTCAAGATAGAGAAGAAAAAAATCAGACTCGATTTTAAGAGAATGGAGTTACTTATGGGGAAAGATATAGGTGCGGAGGCTATAATGTCAATACTTAAATATTTAGATTTTGAAGTTCTCTCTTCTGATGGGGAGGGAGCTGAGGTTTTGGCTCCATCATATAAAGTGGATGTTTATCGCGAGTGTGATGTGGTGGAAGAGGTATTGAGAATATACGGATATAATAATATCGAACTCCCCGGGAGTGTAAAAGTCTCTATTAACTCTACCCCCCGTCCGGATCCTGAATTAGTAAGAAGTAAAGCTTGCGATCTCCTTGCAGCCAATGGTTTTATGGAGTGTATGAGTAATTCACTCACTAAGTCAGATTACTATTCGCACCTTAAAACTTATCCAACTGAGAGGTCGGTTATGATTTTAAATCCTCTGAGCAGCGACTTAAATTCTATGAGACAGACCTTGATTTTTAGCGGACTAGAGGCTATTGCATATAATATTAACCGCCAAATTACCGAGTTAAAACTCTTTGAGATGGGGAATGTCTATTCCTTCCTCCCAAAAGAGGGGGTGGAAGACCCTAAAAATGATCTCTCTACTTATAGAGAAGAGATGAGACTCTCTCTTTTTATCTCCGGGAAAGGGACTCAGTATTGGCGAAATAATAGCGGAGAGGGGAATTATTTCCTCCTTAAAGGGTATTTGGAGCTTTTACTAAAACGCTTCGGTGTTGATCTCTATAATTTAGAATACAATGTGGCCCCAAGAGATCTCTTTACAGAGGGTTTGGAGTATAAAATTAATGGTAAAACCCTTGCTGTAATGGGGAGTGTCGCCTCTGCACGGTTAAAACAATTTGGGATAAAGATACCTGTTTATGCAGCAGAAATTTCATGGGATTTGCTTTTATCTCTCTATAAAAAGAATAAAATCAAATATTCAGAGATGCCCCGCTTCCCTGAAGTCAGAAGAGATTTGGCACTTATAATCGATGAGAATGTCTCATACTCTCAGATAAGAAAAGCTGCTCTTGTGACTGAAAAGAAGATTCTCAAACATGTTGCCCTCTTCGATGTTTATCGTGGTGATAAAATTCCCGCAGGTAAAAAACAGTATGCAGTTAGCTTTGTCCTTCAGGATTTGGAGAAGACACTTACAGATCAATATGTTGAGATGGTAATGCAGAGACTGTTAAATACTTTTATACAACAGTTTAATGCCTCTTTAAGATAGTATAAAGCTGTGGGGAGAGTCAAAGACTATTTTAACCTTGTAAAATTTTCGCATACGATTTTCGCTCTTCCGTTTGCGCTGATAGGGTTTACCATAGCACTTGATCTTCCTCAATACTCTTTTACCTTCTCCCTTTTGATTAAGTTATTGCTCTGTATGGTCTTTGCGAGAAATATGGCAATGGGATTTAATCGCTTTGCAGATAGAGAGATAGATGCTTTGAATCCCCGCACTGCCGATAGAGAGATTCCATCAGGAAAGCTCTCACCCAGATCAGTCTTAATTTTTACAATAATAAATTCGGTAGCCTTTATTGGTACCACCATACTTATTAACAGGCTCTGTTTTTCTCTCTCTTTCGTGGCTATAGCTCTCCTTTTAGGGTATAGTTATACCAAGAGATTTACTTCATTTTCTCATATTGTTTTGGGACTTGCCATGTCTGTTGCCCCTACGGCGGCCTATATTGCTGTTACAGGAGAGTTTGCATTGGAACCTATTATTCTTTCAGGTATTGTCCTTTTATGGGGGAGTGGGTTTGACATCCTTTACTCTCTTTCAGATGAGGAGTTTGATTTAAAAAACGGACTCCACTCTGTTCCTCAAAAATTCGGAAAGAGTGGAGCCTTTTGGATTTCGGGAGGTCTGCATCTGCTGACACTTCCATTGATTATTTGGTTTTATTTCGCTGCAGATATGAGTTGGCTGTATATTGTAGGAGGGTCTATTTTCTTGCTAATGCTAATATATCAGCACTCTATAATTTCCCCTTCGAATCTTAAAAGATTAAATTCTGCTTTCTTTACAGCTAACGGAACTGCCTCTTTTCTCTTCGCACTCTTCGCCATTCTCGATATCGTGCTGCTCTAATCTCTTAGAATGTATATTTAATTCCTAATCCACCACCATAGTAACTTGGAGCAAATGTGCCGCCAAAAATCCCTATACCGGGGGTATAGTCAAGTGAAATAGCAATAGGGGCTGTAGGGATTTTATACTCAATACCAAATTCAACATTGGCAGAGACAAGGAAATACCCTGCAAAGGCAGCTCCTATTGTTGCACCTGGTCCTACATGGAAATTAAGATTATCAACGATAGGGAAGTTCCAAAGATAAAATCCTTGTACTACTACTGCGTGGAAAAAACCGGGGAAAGCGAGTGCAAAATCCAAAGAGTTTGCTGAGCTTAAATTCATTTTGTAAGTAATGGCATTGTCATAGCCAAATCTGAGTCCGATAGCTTTGTCGTAACTCTGAGCTGAAGCCCCTACTGTAATAGTAAGAGCGAGGATTAATAATAAAAATTTTTTCATTGTGAAATAAATTTGTTTGTTAATAGTAAGAAACTGTATTTTTTTTGAGTTCTGTCAATATGTTGTTTGCTACCCTGCTTGCCCCAAATCTAAAGAGAGAGGGGGTAAGCCACTCTTTTCCGAGTATGGTGTCCACTATACCATAATAAGAGGCGACATCTCTTGCAGATGCTATTCCTCCTGCCGGCTTAAAACCTATTTTTTTACCGGTTTTTTGGTGATAAGCCTTAATGCATTCGCACATAACTATTGCAGCGGCAGGTGTAGCTGCCGGTTCGATTTTTCCGGTAGAGGTCTTTATAAAGTCGCAACCGGCTTCCATTGCAATGAATGAGGCTGCTGCTATCCTTTCAGGGCTCACCAGCAGTCCTGTCTCCAAGATAACTTTTAGAAGGGTATTCGGTATAGTTTTCCTTATTTTTTTAATCTCATCAGAACAACTTTTATAATCCCCGATAAAAAACCTATTAAGAGCAATAACTATATCTATCTCGGTGGCACCCTCTTCGACTGCCATTTGGCTCTCAAGGCATTTTACTTCAATAAAACTTTGAGAAGCAGGAAACCCTCCGGCAACTGCGGTAATTCCAACTCCCATTGCCGTTAAGTTATCCTTTATGGTTTTGCAAAAGTTAGGATATACACAGATAGAAGCCGGAGTGGGATAGTCCGGGAAATGATGATTAAACTCGTTAACTTTATTAACCATCTTCTCTATCTGGGGAACAGTATCCTCTGCCCGTAGAGTGGTTAAGTCTATAAATCCAAGCGATTCTGTAAGCACAGCAGGTGTAAGCCAATGACTTATGTTAGACTGTATTTTAGTAATTTGCTTATCTATCTCTTCAGATGAGGGGGTATATCGATATTTTTGAAAGTAGTTTTCCATTATTATTCTCTGTTTTTCGTATCAATAATTATAGTTACAGGTCCGTCATTAATGAGTGCAACACTCATTTCAGCCCCAAATATACCACTTTGGACGCTTCCCCCCAAACAATTTGTTATATTTTTTTTGAATTTCTCATATAGAGGGATGGAAATATCTGGGTGTGCTGCTTTTATGTAAGATGGGCGGTTCCCTTTCTTGGTGGAAGCCATTAAGGTAAACTGGCTGACAATTAATATCTCCCCATTAATATCTTTTACTGATAGGTTCATTACCCCCTCTGCATCATCGAAAATTCTTAAGTTTATGATCTTATTGGAGAGCCACTCTATATCCTCATCACCATCACTCTCTTCAAAACCAACTAATATCATCATCCCTTTTCCGATAGCTCCGATTATTTCCGAATTTACAGTAACTGATGCTTGGGTTACCCTTTGAATAACGACTTTCATATTTACCCCCTTATTTGAACTTTTATCCCTGCTGCTGTGAGTGGTTCTGAGATTTTCTCCATCTCTTCTATAGAAACCTTGGTAAGACCTGATTGAGGTGTATCCCTATCAATGGTATAGAGCATAACTTCGCGAGGGGATATCTCCAGCACCATTTTAATCCACCCCTCCACTAAATGGGGCTCTGTACTATCTATCTTACGCCCGCTAACCTCTCCTCTAAGAAACATTGTCTGAAGGATAAAATCCCCCTTGAAATAAGATAAATCCTTTTTAATCTGTGCAATAGAGTATTCCCCTTGTGGGTTATCGAGGAACTTTGCGAACTCATCATCTGAACTATCAAGCTTTAAAATAGGGTTATCTATCTTCATAAGGGCATCCCTAATCGCTTTAACCCCAATTTTAGTGGCATTTGAAAGGACAGAAACTTTTGCATTAGGGGCATATTTTTCTCTTAAGGAGAGAGTAAAATCAATAATTTCAGGAAAATCGGGGTGGAGAGTAGGTTCTCCGTTCCCTGAAAAAGTTATAGAGTCGAGGGGAGCCCCTGCTTGGTGAAGCTCTTTTAGTTTCCACTCTAATGCATTGAATACATCCTCTTTAGAGGGCAATACCCTCTCTTTTTTTCCCTCTCTATTCCATCCGCACTCGCAGTAAATACAATCAAAATTGCAGACTTTCCCCTCCCGAGGCAATAAATTTACCCCAAGCGATGAACCTAATCTTCTGCTGTGGATCGGTCCGAAAACAATATCTTCCCAAAGTTTTGTTGACATATTATATAATTCTTTTTGAACTACTTTCAGGTGTCAGATGAAATCTGTTCCAATCTATATTATCTATAAGTACCACCCCCGGTTTTTTCCCTTTTTCAAAAGATCCTAGTCTCTTCTCCTGTCCAAGAGCTTCAGCCCCCCCCATACAAGTCCACGAAAGAATCTCATTAAGTGAAAGTTCGGGGAAATTTTTCTCAATACATTTAATCTCTTCTACCATTGAGAGGATGCTATTTGATGAGAGAGAGTCCGTCCCTAATGCTATCCTTGCCCCTTTTTTACGAAGAAGATTAATCGGAGGGAGCATTTCATGGATAAAGAGATTAGAGAGGGGGCAGAGAACCCAGAAACAGTTCTTTAAAATTCCAATTGATGCCTCAATACTCTCCTCAGTGGTAACTGTATTGTGTATCAATAAAATATTCTCTTCAAATGGGGGTTCGTGGCTCTTTTGGAGAGCATCGAGGAAATGGAAAATGGCGGGGCGACCGGTGACAGGAGGTGTGTGGAGCCCTCTTCCCTTATAATTTTCAGCCAATGCTCCGCATCCACTAATAAGGAGTTCCTCCTCTTCGGAGGACTCTTGGTTGTGATATGAGAGAAATCCCTCTTTTAATGCCTCACGGCATACAAGTTCAAGGAGTTTTGGACTCATTGTATAGGGGGAGTGCGGGGTGGGTGCAGCATCAAGTCCCCAGGTGAGTGCTTCGGAGTGCAACCTCCTTACCCCCTCCATAACAGCTTCAGCATCCTTTGGTTCGGACCCGAAAACTTCGAGGAAGGTTCTGGTGTAGAGAGGGGAGTGGGCTTTGGTCTCGAAACTTTCATTGGAGTTTGAGATATCTCCCATTGCACTAACTCCTTCAGAGTAGAGCCTCTCCATCTCAGATCCTATTAATTCAATTCTCCTTTCGCGGGGAGCAGACTCTCTAAGAGAATTAATCTGATTTATAAAACCGGACATACCTGTCCCACGCATGAATTTATCTTTCAAATGTGATAGTTCTATATGGCAATGTGCGTTTGTGAAACCAGGGACGAGGATTCCATTATAAAACTCAGTGCTTTCAAGTTCTCCTTCAAGTTTACCGATGGAGATTATGGTGCCATCATCTGTTAGCTCCACATACCCGTTTTTTATCGGTTTATCTATTATTGGAAAGAGATAATTTGCTGATATCCTTCTCATTCTCTACTCTCTTTTTTTAACTCTAAATTTGGTTTTCTCTCAGATTTTATCTTAGGCTTCAATATCGGTTTTGAATCGGGCTCTAAGTCCGGTATCTCCGTAGCTTTTACCTTCTCCTTTTTAGATATTTGGAGTTTATTCTTGGTGAATATGTAGTTTTCTGAAGGGGAAGAGAGGTTATCATAAAGCATAATGTTAGAGTTGCGCCATTTTTTTCCGGTGGTATCTTTTATAGGGGAGTTTGAGAGAGTTGAATCAGGTTTAAATAGAATAGTTCTTACGGCTCGGAAATAGTCATTCCCTGTAATAGTATCAGAAGCAAGTCTTTCAAGTGAATCGAGAAGCCCCCATTTCAGACTCTTCTCATATTCTTTTTTTATAATGAGATCGAGAAGATCTCTTCTATCTTGAAGCATTTTCTGGGTTTTCATGTAAATCTTTACATAACGCTCAGGATTATGAAGATAATAGGATACGGTCTTATTGTAATCGGCAGTTGTATAGCCATATTTATTTAGAATAGGCTCATAGATTAAAAGGGAGTCAGTGGAGGTGCGAAGATTGGAACCATTTATACACCCATCGTGAAAATAGAAATCGTATAGTATTTTGGCGAAGGTATTTTTAGGTATTACTCTCTCCCTCGTACATGAAAAAAATAGAGGAATTAAAAGTATAAATATGTATATGGTTCTTTTCATCATCTTAAATAACTCTCTGCAAAGTTAATTTTTATTATTATTTTTGCCAATCAATCGGACATAAAATGTTAATTAAACCTCCTAAACTCATTCAAAGACTCTATCCGTCTATGATTTGGAACTTTCCACAAGAGAAGGATTCAGTTTTTATCACCTTCGACGATGGTCCGCGCCCTGAGGTTACCCCATGGGTTTTAGATAAACTTGACGAATATAATGCCAAAGCTACCTTTTTCTGTATTGGAAAAAATGTGGAACTCTTCCCTGAACTATATCAGGAGATTCTAAAACGGGGACACTCTGTCGGCAATCATTCATATAGTCATGTAAAAGGGTGGGGGATGGAGCATGAATCTTATATAAGGGATATAGATATAGCGGCTGAACTTATTGATAGTAATCTTTTTAGACCCCCTTATGCAAGAATTACCCGCTCACAAGCTGCCTCTTTAAGTGAAAAATATCATACCATTATGTGGAGCATCCTTAGTAGAGACTATAATCGTTCCCTCTCCGGAAAACAGTGTGCGGCAAATGTGATTCCTCATATTACTCCGGGGGCTATAATTGTTTTTCATGACTCTATAAAATGTGCCGAGAATCTTTGGTACGCACTCCCTTTAGTGCTTGATGAGATAAGTAAAAGAAATTTGAAATGTAAACCTATCTTTATATGCTAAATGTTTTAGTAATCGGCTCCGGAGGGAGAGAGCATGCCTTGGCATGGAAAATTTCACAAAGTGAATTGCTTGGGAAGTTGTATTGCTTTCCGGGGAATCCGGGTACTGCATCCTTTGCTACAAATATAGAGGGTTCTCTCTCTGATTTTGAAAAGATTAAAGATATTTTAGATAAATACAATATTGGTTTGGTAGTGATAGGACCGGAGGATCCATTGGTTAATGGTCTTGTGGATAATCTTGAAAATGATCCCTGCTTTTCTGATCTTTTAGTGGTAGGTCCCTCACAGAGAGGGTCAATGCTTGAGGGGAGCAAAGATTTTGCAAAGGAGTTTATGTCTCGCAATGCTATTCCTACAGCACGGTATAAAACTTTCACTGCCGAAACTCTTAATGAGGCTCTCTCTTTCATGGAGACCTTAAGACCTCCGTATGTTCTCAAGGCTGACGGACTTGCTGCCGGTAAGGGGGTACTTATTTTAAATGATCTCTCTCAAGCCCATGCTGAACTTAAAGAGATATTCTCCGGAAAATTTGGGGAAGCAGGGTCAAAGGTGGTAATAGAGGAGTATCTCGATGGAATCGAGTTATCGGTTTTTGTTCTTACTGATGGAGTTAATTATATTACACTTCCTGAGGCTAAAGATTACAAAAGGGCTAAAGATGGGGATAAAGGACTTAATACGGGTGGGATGGGTGCCATCTCCCCGGTTCCTTTTGCAGATTCTTTATTTATGAAAAAGGTGGAGGAGAGAATTATTAAACCGACTGTTCAGGGATTGAGATACGAAAATATAAAGTATAAAGGTTTTATCTTTATCGGGTTGATGAATTGTGCAGGAGACCCTTATGTAATAGAATATAATGTTAGGATGGGTGATCCTGAGACAGAGGCCGTTATGCCGAGGGTAGAGAGTGATCTTCTTTCTCATCTATTAGCTGCTGCCCGTGGAAAAATATCTTCCGAGAAAGTAGTTGTTTCTAAAAAAACTGCTGTTACAGTTATTGCTACCTCAGGGGGATACCCAGAATCATACACTTCAGGTTATCTTATTTCAGGTCTAGATTCACTTAAAGATGTTATACTATTCCATTCAGGAACAAAGTTGACAGAAGGGGGGTGTGTTACTAAGGGGGGACGTGTTTTAGCCATTACTGCTTTAGGAGACTCTGTTACTCAAGCACGGGAGAGAGCCTATAGTGAAATTTTAAAAATAGATTTTAATGGGATCGCATATAGAAACGATATTGGACTCGATATTTTAAAAATGGAAGAAAATGGGAGTAGGTTCTAATTCGGAGGGGTTAAATAAGTGGTTTGTAAAAGCACATGTAATAGTAAGTCTCTTACTGCTCACTTCTCTCTTTTTTATTGAGGGGTTAGAGTTGAACTTTTTATCAGTCACACTCTCTCTTGTTTTTTTTGGTTTAATATCCTTCTCTCTCTACTATATCTCCAATATCTGGTTCGAGGCTCTGTTTAAACCCTCATTTATCCCCTTGTTATATTTGGTTCTGGTCTTATCGAACCCATACGCACTAATTTTTTCCAAATTCCATGTTGTCGCTCTTTTAATAATATGGGGATTGTTTTTTAATATCAAATATTTATTGGAAGAGCAGAAAAAGATCTCATCTCTCTTTCTCTCCATCTTATTTCTGTCCTCGGCATCACTGCTTATTCCACAAATTTTTTGGCTTTTATTGCTGCTCTTTATTACTGATATTTGGAGTACTAAAATAGGGGTGTTCCGTTATTTTGCTACGTTTATAGGGGCTCTCATTATCCCTGCTTTATATTATGTCCCGGCTAAGATTTTTATATACAAGGAGACATTTAGTAATATAGTGTCGAAATTTAGCAACTCTCTTTTTAAATTCTCTCTCCCCCAAGTTGCTGAGTATACCTACTTTTTTCTCCTATTTCTAATAGGGTTGCTTGTGATAATTTCCGTTATATCCCTCTTTCGAGAGTCTAAATATCTAAAACTTACCCATACAAGAGCATTAAAAAGGGTGGCGGAATATGGAGCTGTTTTGATATTGCTTTTCTTTTTCTATAATATCTCCACCAATTTATATCAACTTCTGATCTATGTTCCACTCTCACTCCTTTTCGTGTTTTATTTTACTCACTATAAAAACAAACCGATAGCAAAAACCCTTTTAGTGCTTCTGCTATCGGCTATAATCCTCTTTAGGATTGACGCTTTTATTTAAGTCTCCTTCCCGGATACTTTTTTAATGCTACCTCAAGACATTTCATAGCAGCTACTAAATCTTCTTCTTTTAGTACGTATGCAATACGAACCTCTTTTGTCCCTTTGCCGGGGGTCGCATAAAAACCTGCTGCGGGTGCAACCATGACAGTCTGATCATTGTATGAAAACTCCTCGAGGAGCCATTGAGCAAATTTATCGCTGTCGTCCACAGGGAGTTCAACTACAGCATAAAATGCTCCATAAGGCATAGGGCATCTTACCCCTTCCATCTTATTTAACAGAGAAATCATTACATCTCTTCTATGCATATATTCATCTCTTACCATCTTAAAATAAGAGGCAGGAGTATCCAAAGCCCCCTCAGCAGCTATCTGTCCGTAAGCAGGAGAGCAGAGACGTGCCTGTGCAAAGCGTAAAACTGAATTCATCACTTTTTTATTTTTAGAGACAATAGCCCCTATTCTTACTCCACAGAGAGAGTATCTTTTAGAGACTGAGTCCACAAGGATAACATTCTCTTCGAGTCCCTTTAGCATCATACATGAAAAGTGAGGCTCATCTGTATAACAAAATTCGCGATAAACTTCATCAGAATAGATATAAAGCCCATGCTTTTTGGCAATTTCACCAAGTTTAATTATCGACTCTTTAGGGTAGAGAACTCCTGTGGGATTGCCTGGGTTACAGAGAATTATCCCTTTTGTTTTCGGGGTTATCCTCTTTTCAAACTCCTCAATGGCAGGGAGGGCAAAACCATTGTCGATAGAGGTGGTTATAGGAACGAGTTTTACATCGTTCATAAGGGCAAAGGAGTTGTAATTGGTATAAAAAGGCTCCATTACGATTACCTCATCGTTCGGATCACATGTTACTGCGAGGGCTATCTGGAGGGCTTCACTCCCACCTGTAGTAATGTTAATGTCATTATAGTCAACATCTATTCCGAGATTTTGGTAATATTTTGCAAGTCCTTTCCTAAATGACTCCACTCCGGCAGAGTGGGGATATTCGACTAATTTTAATTTATTCTCTTTTACCGCATCGAGTGCTTCGTTAGGAGATACTATATCGGGCTGTCCGATATTTAGGTGGTAAACTTTAACTCCTCTTTTTTTAGCAGCATCTGCAAAAGGAACAAGTTTCCTAATGGGGGAGGCGGGCATTGATTCACCCTTCTTGGAGATAGTTAACATAACTTAGTGATTGTATTAATAATGTTTCTTTTATATATTTTACAAAGTTATTACTTTAATTTTATTAACATAAAAGAAAAATAGACTAAATTTGCATTTCATAGAAAAAACACCAAAATGAGTACATTTCGTAGAGGAGCTTTGGACGAGTTTGCCACTCATAAAGCAAAGAGATTCTATTTAGAGGAGAGACCTATATCGGAATACTTCGGTCAGAATGTATTTGACTTGGAAAAGATGCAGAAATACCTCTCTGAAGGGGCTTATAATGCTGTACTCGCCTCTATCAACGAGGGGATTCAACTCGATAGGAGCTATGCAAATGATATTGCTTCCGGCATGAAAGTCTGGGCTATAGAGAGAGGGGCTACTCATTATACTCACTGGTTTCACCCACTTACCGAATCAACTGCTGAGAAGCATGAGGCTTTTGTCGATTTTACTCCCGATGGAAAGGCTTTTGAAAATTTTAAAGGGGATAATTTGGTTCAGCAAGAACCTGATGCTTCAAGTTTCCCCAACGGGGGACTAAGAAATACCTTTGAAGCAAGGGGTTATACCGCTTGGGACCCATCTTCCCCTGCTTTTATTATTGACCAGACTCTCTGTATCCCCACAGTTTTTGTTTCATATACCGGGGAGGCACTCGATATGAAAATCCCCCATTTAAAATCCCTCCAAGCTTTAGATAGGGCCGTTATTGGTATTACCTCTCTTTTTGATGAGGATATTAAGAAGGTCAATGTAATGTTGGGTGTAGAGCAAGAATATTTCCTTGTGGACGATGCACTTTTTAGGGCACGCCCCGATCTCCAGATTTGCAGTAGAACATTGATAGGACATACTGCTGCAAAAGATCAGCAGCTTGAAGATCACTATTTTGGAGCTATACCGAGCCGTATAATGGCTTATATGAAGGATTTCGAAACCGAATCCTACAAACTTGGCATTATGCTAAAGGCGAGACATAACGAAGTGGCTCCAAATCAGTATGAATGTGCCCCTGTTTATTGCGAAGCAAATTTAGCAGTTGATCATAATCTTAGGATGATGATTCTAATGAAAAAGATTGCTAAAAGTCACCACCTTAAGGTGCTTTTCCATGAAAAGCCCTTTATGGGAGTGAACGGTTCGGGGAAACATTGTAATTGGTCTATAATCACAGATACAGGGGTGAACCTCCTCTCTCCTGGGAGCACTCCGGGAACTAATTTACAGTTTTTATCCATATTTACCTCTGTTATAAGGGCAGTATGTGAGCACAATGACTTACTTCTTGCATCCATAGCATCGTTAAACAACTCCTATAGGCTTGGTGGGAATGAGGCTCCTCCTGCGATTATGTCGGTTTTTATTGGGAGTACGCTTGATAACTTGCTAAACTCCATTGAGTCGATGCAGGATATAGATATTACAAAAAATACCCAAAATAGGTTTAGTGTCGTAAATAAGATTCCCGAAATCCTTCCCGATAATACAGATAGAAACCGCACTTCCCCATTTGCCTTTACCGGTAATAGGTTCGAATTTAGGGCAGTTGGCTCCTCAGTTAATGTGGCATCTGCCATGTATGTCTTAAACACTGCAGTGGCTCAGCAGCTTAGAAGGTTCAGGGAAAATGTTGACTCTTTAATGTCAATAGGGGATTCTAAAGAGGAGGCTATCTTAAAGACTATTAGGGAGTTTATCGTAGAGTCTAAAAAGATCCGTTTTGAGGGGAATGGTTATAGTGAAGAGTGGAAGAGAGAGGCTCTAAAGAGGGGACTTAAAGTTTTTACAACCGTTCCTGATGCTTATTCAGCCTTTGTTACTAAGAGTAGTATTGACCTTTTTGAAGAAGAGGGGGTATTGAGCAAGAGGGAGGTGGAGGCACGTTACGAAGTAGTTAATGAGTTATATACCAAGAAACTGCAGATAGAGGCACGAGTGTTAGGGGATTTAATTATTAATCATATTATCCCTACAGCTATTAAGTTTCAAAACACTATGATAGAGAATGTGCGAGGGATGAAGGATGTTTTTGGAGAGGAGAAATGTAATATCATGTGTGCCCAACAGATAAAAATGATAGAAAAAATCTCCTTCTATATTAATGACCTGAGAGTAAATGTTCACGATATGATTCAGGCGAGGAAAGAGGTGAATGTTATAGATAATTTTATTGATAAAGCAGAGGCTTATACTCAAAGAGTTCTCCCCTATATCGAGAAGATAAGGGATAAAGCAGATAAATTAGAGATGGTGGTGGATGATGAACTGTGGCCCCTTCCAAAATATAGGGAACTGCTTTTCAGTAGATAAAAAATGTGTGTATGACGAATGACCAATATTTAAGACGAGGGGTCTCTTCCTCAAAAGAAGATGTCCATAGTGCGATAAAAAGTCTCGATAAAGGGTTGTATCCTAAGGCTTTTTGTAAAATCATACCTGATTTGCTTACAGGTGATCCGGACTATTGTTTGGTGATGCATGCAGATGGTGCAGGCACCAAATCTTCATTGGCATATATCTATTGGAGGGAGACAGGGGATATGAGTGTCTGGGGTGGAATATCTCAAGATGCTATTGTTATGAATACTGATGACCTCCTCTGTGTGGGGGTTACTGATGATATTCTTCTCTCCTCCACGATAGGAAGAAATAAAAATCTTATCCCCGCGGAGGTTATTTCAGCATTGATTTCCGGCTCCTCGGAGTTTGTTGAGAAGATGTCTCGTCATGGTATCTCCATCACCCTTACCGGTGGGGAGACTGCTGATGTTGGAGACTTGGTACGTACAGTAATAGTTGATAGCACAGTATGTGCAAGACTTAAACGCTCTGATGTTATTGACAATGCAAATATTTCAGCGGGGGATTGTATTGTGGGACTTGCCTCTTATGGAAAAGCCTCCTACGAAGAGGAGTACAATGGAGGAATGGGGAGCAATGGATTAACCTCTGCACGTCATGATGTCTTTTCCAAATATATTGCGGAGCTCTATCCTCAAAGCTACGACCCTCTGCTCCCTACCGAACTTCTCTACTCCGGGAGTAAAAAACTTACCGACATTGAACCTGAAACAGGTCTTTCCTATGGAAAACTTGTATTGTCCCCCACGAGAACCTATGCTCCTATTATAAAAAGGGTCCTTGCGGAGTGCAGAAGTGAAATTCATGGAATGGTGCATTGTTCCGGAGGGGCGCAGACAAAAGTATTGCACTTCGTGGAGAATCTTCGTGTTATTAAGGATTCTCTCCTCCCTATTCCACCTCTCTTTAGGGTAATTCAGAGTGAGTCAGGCACTTCATGGGAAGAGATGTATAAAGTTTTTAATATGGGGCACAGAATGGAGATATATACCTCCTATGAGGCAGCAGAGAAGATTATTGCAATTTCTTCCTCCTTCGGGGTGGATGCTACCATAATAGGTAGAGTAGAGGATGCCCCTGAGAAAGAAGTGGTTATACGGAGTGAGTATGGAAATTTTATTTATAGGTAAATTATTATGTTATGAGAAAGAACTTGCTATATATATCTGTGCTTTTTTTATCTTTTTATCTTTTAATCTCTTGTGGAACTAAGGATAGTGGGCATGAGTTGATTCCTATTTCCAAAAAAGCATTGTATGATACGACCTCTCTATATTATGCTAATTTTTCCCAATTTCCCAAGGACAAGTCATTACTTCCAATTGGCATATTAGATGATACTTATGAAGGTTTTGATGTTGTAAAGATGTTTCTTATTTCTGACCAATATGATAATATCACGGGAAAATTAGGGGGAGATGGTATTCCAGATTTTGCAGGTGAAAACTATCTTTTCTTATCTGATAAAGCAAATGCCCCTTACTATCATTATGTTGAGAAAGGGAAAGTAGATTATCTTAGGGAGATGGTTGTTAGAGATGCTCTATTTCTCCTTCGTGACCATTATTTTAATTTAGTTTTTGATCAAAAACCGACAGGTGTTAAGGAGCATGCAAAGATATTGGTCATAGCCTCCTCTTCTGCCTCTGTGTCAGCATTAAAGGATGTAGAATTGCTTCTTAAAAAGAGTGAAACAGGGGTGAAAGTTATTAGTGTAATAAACTGTGGTGTCTCTGATATGCTCTCATCTCTTGAGTCTTCAGACGACTCTTTTATAGGGCTACTCGCTACACCAGAGATTACCTTTTCCGGTGATTATGAAAGGGTGATCTCAGACTTATCTCTTGCTAAAGGGTTTAAAGGGAATGTAAGACTTTATTCTGAAACTGTTGAAGACTTCGCAAGGGGGGATAGTCTTGGTTTTAAGTTTGATAGCTCCCCTGCTGATTTTGCTCGTTATCATCTTATCTCTTTAATCGAAAAGCATAGAATGGATGGGAGTAAGAAATTATTAAAAGGGGTTATTTTGGGGAACCCCGTATTTTCCCATGTAGTGGATTCTCTTAAAATGGTGATAACCGAATTGGTGAACTTTAAAAAAGAGGGAGTCTATATTTATAAAAATGTGATTGACGAGAATTTTATATTTTATGACCCGGTTACAAGCACTGCTAATGAGTGTTATAGGGTTCTAAGAGAGTCGGATGAACTCTCCATGCGTCTTGAAAGGAGTATTGTTTCCTCTTTTATATCTCAACCTATCCATGGCATCTCCTTAGAGCAACTCGACGAGTCTGGAAATTTATCTGATAAATTTAAGTATGGTAGAGAAGTGGGGAGTGAAAATATTACCACTAAGATAGTCCCTTTCTCTCCGGAATCTTATTTGTTAATCAAAAAATGATTATAGTATTATGATGTATCCTGAAAGTATTTCCATAGAGGAGATAGAACTATTAGAAACAGCGGCTTTTAATGGTCCAATAGAGGTCCTAAAAGAGTTGGATGAAGAGTATGCCGAGGCTATTGACTATTTAGAATCACAGTCTGTTATTGGTTTTGATACTGAGACGAGACCCTCTTTTTTAGCCTCTGCTCCTCGAAATAAAATGTCCCTTTTACAACTATGTGGTCAGGAGAAGGCTTATTTATTTAGGTTACACTATATAGGGCTTCCATATTCACTTGCAAAGATTCTCTCAGATCCCACTAAGGTTAAAGTAGGAGCGGCTGTTCATGATGATTTGAAGGGACTTCAAGCTTATCGTAAATTCCAACCACGCGGTTTTGTTGACTTGCAGAAGATGGCAGAGAAGTTTGGGTTGAAAGAGAAAAGTGTAAAAAAAATGGCTGCTATTATTTTGGGGCAGAAAATATCTAAAGCACAACAGTTATCGAATTGGGAGGCTCCACAGCTTTCAGGCGCTCAATTAAAGTATGCTGCTACAGATGCATGGGTCTGTTTACAGATGTATAACAAACTAAATTCTGAGGATGCCCAAATTAAATAAAATATATCTAAAGAAGGGGAGGGAGGAGTCATTAAAAAGGTTTCATCCTTGGGTCTTTTCCGGTGCTATAAGAAATATAGAGGGTGTTCCTATTGAAGGTGAAGTGGTTGAGGTACTTTCAGATAGGGGTGAGTTTCTTGCCTTTGGGCATTACCAGGTAGGGTCTATCACTGTTAGGATTTTAGCCTTTGATCGTAATTTTATCTCTATGGAAGAGACCTCTTCGGGATCTTCTCTTGTCGGTTTTGGAGAGGAGTTCTGGCTGGATAGGGTTTCACGTGCAAAAAGAATGAGAGAGGCACTTTTATTACCGGCTCCCAAAACAGATGCCTATAGGTTAATTCACGGTGAAGGGGATTTACTCCCGGGGCTTGTTATCGATATATATGGTCATGTGGCTGTGATCCAAGCCCATTCAGCAGGTATGTATCTTTCATTGCCCTCTATAACGAAAGCCTTGGTCACTGCTTATGGGCATAATTTACAAGCAGTATATAATAAAAGTGAGGGAACTGCCCCATTTAAAGCAGGGTTAGAGTTAAAGGATGGATTCTTATATTCTTCTTCTGAATTTAACCCCTCTGAACCGGTAGTGGTTTTAGAGAATGGTAAGAAGTTTTTGGTTGACCTGATTGGGGGGCAAAAGACAGGTTTTTTCCTCGACCAACGTAGCAATAGGGCTCTTGTGGAGAGATATTCTGCCAGAAAGAATGTTTTAAATTTGTTTTGTTATACAGGAGGTTTCTCTCTTTATGCCCTTAGTGGTGGTGCCAAAAGAGTCTTATCGGTCGATTCTTCTCAGCCGGCAATAAATATTTTAGAAAAGAATCTCTCCCTTAATGACTTTTCCAAATCTTCCCACGAATCTGTTTGTGGAGATGCTATAGATTATCTCAAGAATATCCCCAAAGGGGAGTTTGATCTTATAGTGGTGGATCCACCTGCTTTTGCTAAACATCGTGGAGCGTTAGATAATGCTCTAAGAGCTTATAGGAGATTGAATGCCAATGCTATAGAGAAAGTCTCTTCGGGAGGACTGGTCTTTACTTTCAGTTGTTCTCAAGTGGTGAGCAGGGAGGCTTTTGCTCTTTCAGTTTTCTCTGCTGCTGCTCAAACAGGGAGAAATGTATCTATACTCGAAATTCTTACACAGCCTGCTGACCATCCGGTTAATATTTATCACCCCGAGGGGGAGTATCTAAAAGGCCTCCTTATTTATGTCGATTAGTTATGGAGCAACTCAATATTACTGCTAATAGTAAAGAAGCGATTTACAAGGAACTCTTACCGCAACTCGAGTTAATGATAACTGAGGATTATCACTTTATATCCAATCTTGCTAATGTATCAGCAGCACTAAAAACTGCATTTGATTTTCACTGGGTTGGGTTTTATATAGTGGATGAAAATCAGTTATATCTTGGTCCATTTCAAGGTCCTATTGCTTGTTCAATGATACCATTTGCCAGGGGAGTATGTGGAACTGCATGGAAAGAGAAGAGGACAATTATAGTTCCTGATGTCGATAAATTCCCTGGTCACATAGCCTGTAGCTCCCTTAGTCGCTCTGAAATAGTAGTTCCACTAATTAAGAATGATGAGGTTATTGCTATTCTCGATATAGATAGTAGTGAGCTAAATTCTTTTGATGAGACAGACTCATATTACCTTAATCTTCTTTGTGCGAGGATTTGTAAATTAAGGAAATAATATTATCTTTGCACTCCCTTTTTGGTACCATGGCCGAGAGGTTAGGCAGCG
>CAYSND010000019.1:0-18152 GCA_964432305.1 uncultured Muribaculaceae bacterium
AGCCCGCAAGGAGATATAGGAGTCCACAATGATAGTTTAGAGCAGATCTGTTAAAACTACTTTTTGGAGGAAATCTAAATTGTTCATATATTTACATATAAATACTTAATTTATATGAACTATTTCAAGAAGAGCGAAGATCAAAGGGAAAATATCTGGAAGGCTAATTTGATAGTCTTGATATTTGTGGTTGCTCACGCTGTAACATGTCTTTTAACCCATAATACCTCTTTTGGAGATGGGTTTCTACTTACTTGTTTGACTATTGCTATGGTCTTTTCGTTGATTAAATTTTATGAAATTCCATTTGATGTTTTTCTTGGGCTTGCTTTGCTCTCTTGTTTTGCAGGTTTCTATCTAGGGACTGTTGGGGCGAAATTCCTTAACTCTGTAGTTCCTCACTGGGGGGTGTGGGTAAATGTTTTGACCACGTCGGTAGTTACTGAATCTTTGGGTCTTATAATTATATTATTGCTTAGAAGAAATTGGAAAAAAGATTAAAAGACCACAAAGCTCTCCTTGATGTAGCTGTTCTTGCTGTTATTGTATTAGCAGCGAGGATGATATTAGAGAAATTCTTGCCACTCTTTTATCAACGTTTTGGGCTCTATTTTAGCGATTTTTTATTTCAGACATTATCTAACTATCCACTTACCATAGCGATGGTGGTGGCAGACTTCCTCCTCGTCTCATTGTTAATAAAGAAAATCTCTTATGGTTCAGGTTCTATGATGATAAGAACCTTGATAGAGTTGGGGGGGATTTTTGTTATCTCCTTTATCGCTTCTATTATTCTAAGGGTATTTCAGATTAGCGAGGTAGGAGGGAGTGCACCTCTTTTTGATAAACTATTTTGGTTTACATTAATTACCAATCTTCTGTTTAATTCAGTGATAGTAATGGTAATGGATGTTATATCTTATTATAGGTGGCTACACAAAAAAGCGTTGGCAGAGGAGATTGAGAAGAGGAGTAAGGCTAATTATCAGTACCAGCTCCTTAAGCTTCAGACAAATCCCCATTTTCTTTTTAACAGTTTGAATGTTCTGGATTATCTAATACAGACTGACCCAAATAAAGCAAGTGATTACTTAAAAAGACTCGCAGATCTTTATAGGTATATTTTGAAGATAGAATCGGAACAGGTGGTTAGATTGGAAGAAGAGACAGCTTTTGTTAAGCTCTATGTAAATTTATTGTATGAAAGATTTGGTTCAGCAATATTTTTCAGCATTTATATCCCTGAGAAACTAATTAGGAAAAAAATTATCCCCTGCGGACTTCAAATGTTAGTGGAAAATGCGGTGAAACACAATGTCTTAAATGCTGCCAATGTGTTAAAAATCGAGATATTCACTGAGGGGGACTTCGTGATAGTAAGGAACAATATTCAGAAGAAAATCGTAACCACCCCCACCACAGGGTTAGGACTAAAAAACATTCAGAAACAATACGAAATCCTCTTCGGCTCAGAGATAGAAATCATTAATGATGGAAAGACATTTGAGGTAAAAATTCCTATATTTGATTAGTTTTGTTTTGCTAATAAGATGAAATTATAAAAAAACAGTATGTATTATGAAACAGTTTTACAGTATAATATTAATTATTGGATCTGCCTTCTTATTGAATTCTTGTGAAAAATATTGGGACAAGGTACAAGTTGACTCTTATATATTATCATATTATAAAATCAATGATATGAAGTGGTATGTTAAGAAGCAACAAGAAGACTCGTTGGTGTTAGAAACATGCGTGATAGGAGAACAGAACCCATTTTGTTCTGCACAGTCCCTTAGAAAAAAGAAATGGAATGTTCCCACGGCTAGGAATTTTAAAGATTATGATAGTTTAAGAAGAGCTTACAGTGATATCTTTTATACTAAAGAGAATACAATAGGAGCATATTCTTATTGTGTTGACCCGGGTGCTGTATCAGATGAGATTAATGAGGTAATTATTTCTTCTGATGTTGCCTGGGACGCATCTCATCCTGCAGGAAGTTCGTTAAATGATTTGTTTTCAATAAAATATGCTTCTCACTATCCATATATTTCGAGTAAGTATAAAGAGTCTTGCATAAGAACGGTCAGTGATAATAACATTAAAATAGGTTACACAACTAAAAAACTTTCGGAGATAACTTCTAAAGACCTTCTTCTTTTAGACAGAGGTTCTTCGCTTACTTTCTATGCAAAACGCCCTACTCATAGTGGGAAACAGACCATCTCACTAAGATTAAAGAATAATTCAGGACTTAACATAGAATGTAAATGCTCTCTTTAATTATGGGACATAAGCCATCCCTATTTGATTAGTTTTTCCCTTCAAGCCACTTCATAAAGAGCCCTGCCCGAGCTCTGGGTACTATTATCGGGTCTATCAAATTAGGTTTCAACGATATTTTCAGTCTTGAATTATAGTATTTAGAGATATTGCCTATTGAGCTGAAACTTATGATACATCCACGTGATAACTTAAAGAAGGCAGAAGGGTCGAGTTCCTCCTCAATAGAGTCTAAACTTCTATCTGCAAGGAGTCTTTTTCCGTCAGTAGTTACGAGGAAAGTGGATTTGGACTCAGAATAAAAATAGGCTATATCTGCCACCTCCACCACCATAATCCGAGTCCCTGTTTTTATGGTAAATCGCTGTTTGTAATTTTTTGAAAGGGAGATAAGTTTCTCAATGTCCGACATATTATAGAATGCCTTATTACAGAACTTCATACACCTCTCAACTGAAAAGACAAAATCGTTGTCCTGTATCGGCTTTAGAATGTAGTCAAAACATTTAGCATTAAAAGCTTTAAGTGCATAATGCTCATAAGCAGTCGTAATTATCACAGGTGATTTTATCTCCACCATCTTAAATAGCTCAAAACAGTTCCCATCAGAGAGCTCAACATCCATAAATATAAGGTCTGCCTTATTCATGCTGAGCCATGCGACAGCTGTGGTCAAAGAGTCAAGAACCCCGGCAATCTTAAATAGAGGGAAATACTTATTGAGTAGTCTAATAAGTAAATGTTGCGCGGCTATTTCATCTTCGATTATCAGTATATCCATGATACAAAGATATTAAAAAACAATTAAACCGATTTTCGTCGGTCTTGAAAATAAGTCAATTCATCCCTCTTTTTTAACAGTTCGTCAGAAATCAAAAGTTAAAGTGAGGGGATAAATTTAATTTTATAGACTTAACTATTTTTTATGAAAAAAGTACGAATGAATTATTGGCAGATTTTCAATATGAGTTTCGGGTTCCTCGGAATTCAATTTGGACTTGCCTTACAAAATGCTAATGTTAGCAGGATTTTACAATCATTCGGAGCAGACGTAGAGCATCTATCTCTCTTTTGGCTTGCTGCCCCACTTACAGGAATGATAGTTCAGCCCATTATCGGACACTATAGTGATAGAACTTGGACAAAGTTGGGACGAAGAAGACCTTACTTTTTAGTGGGTGCCATTCTTGCCTCCTTAATGTTAGTGCTGATGCCAAATTCTCCGGCTCTTGCACCCTTTCTCTCTCCACTCCTTATCGGGGCAGGGGTTTTAATGATAATGGATGCTTCAATAAATGTGGCAATGGAGCCTTTTAGGGCTCTTGTTGCCGACAAACTCCCCTCGGAGCAGCGAACCCTTGGGTTTTCAATGCAGACTTTTCTTATTGGAATAGGGGCTGTAATCGGGGCTGTTCTCCCCTTTGTTCTCACTAATTGGTTTGGAATGTCCAATACCCCTGAAACAGATGGAGGAGTCTCTCCCAATGTCAAGTTAGCATTCTATATTGGAGCAGCAGTTCTTCTTTTCTGTGTCCTCTGGACAATAGTAACTACCACCGAGTACCCTCCGGAGCCAGGAACCATTGAGAAGGAGAAGGGTGGAATTTTGGAGATCTTCAAGGATTTTGCAAATATGCCTAAGACAATGCTTCAACTCGGAGTAGTGCAGTTTTTTTCTTGGTTTGCACTCTTCTCGATGTGGGTTTATATGACCCCTGCGGTAGCAGAGCATTGTTATAACACTGTGGACAGGAACTCTCTTGCCTACGGCAATGCAGGGGACTGGGTTGGAGTTTTGCAGGGGGTTTACAACGGAGTTGCAGCGATTATTGCCTTTTTGCTCCCTCTGATTGCGAAGAAAATTGGAAGGAAGGGAACGCACTCGATGTCATTGTTATTCGGAGCAATAGGTTTTGCCTCCTTTTTTATCTTCAAGGACCCTAAGCTCCTTATTTTCTCTATGGTGGGAATTGGAATTGCATGGGGTAGTATCCTTGCAATGCCTTATGCAATGCTTGCAGGTGCCCTCCCTGCACACAAAATGGGGGTCTATATGGGAGTCTTTAACTTCTTTATAACAATACCTCAAATATGTAATGGTCTTTTAGGAGGGGTAATGGTTAAATATCTATATGGTGGACATGCTGTTTATGCACTTGTCTTCTCCGGAGTCTGTCTTTTGATTGCCTCTATATCGGTATTGTTCGTTGATGATAAAGATGACCCTGTTCAGTTGAGACTTTTTAAAAATAAAATATATTATCCTAAAAATTAATTATCTATCCATTAAGCAGTTATTAATATGAAAAGATTGATGACATTGTTAATCTCTATTACGATTCTCTCCCTATCGAGCGCTTACGCTCAATACGTGGCGAGAGGGGTGGTCGTTGATGCCAACGGACCTATTATAGGGGTTGCGGTTCTCGAAAAGGGAACAACAAATGGTACGGAAACCGATTTAGACGGGCGTTTTGCTCTGACTGTATCGAAAGAAAATGCCGTACTTGAATTTAGTTTTATAGGTTACAAAACCTTTACTACGCTTGCGTCTCAAGCATCCAGAGTGGTGCTTCAAGAAGATTCGCAGTACCTTGAAGAGGTAGTGGTAATCGGTTACGGTACTGTTCGCAAAAGCGACATGACCGGTTCGGTTGTAGCCATTAAAGCGGAAGACTTAAACAGAGGTGCCATAACTTCTCCCGACCAGATGTTGCTTGGGAAAGTTTCAGGGCTTCTTGTTACTCCTGCTACCGGACAGCCGGGAGCATCGGCGACTATTCGTATTCGTGGTGCCGCCTCTCTTAATGCCTCTAATGATCCTCTTATAGTAATAGACGGTGTCCCTGTTACGGGTGACGGAGGTGCAGGGATGGGAAATCCATTGGCATCTGTAAACCCTAACGACATAGAGAGCTATTCTGTATTGAAAGATGCTTCTGCAACTGCCATTTATGGTTCAAGAGCATCAAATGGTGTTATTATAATTACCACTAAAAAGGGGACTTCAGGAGGCTCGTCCAAACTACTTAATGTAGCTTATAATTCGAGTTATACTGTAAAACAGAATACTTCTATGCTTCAAATGATGTCAGGGGATGAGTTTCGTAATTTTATGACTACTACCTATCCCGGTAATGCAACTATTGCTTCCCTACTAGGGACTGCTTCTACAAACTGGCAGAAGGAGATTTATAGACTTGCATTTAACACTGACCAGAGTTTATCTGTTTATGGTGGAGGAAAAGGGTTTCCTTTCCGCTTAAGTTTGGGTTATAACCTTGACCAAGCCACCCTTAAAGTGGGGGACAATTCGAGGGCAAACGTAGACTTATCTCTCTCTCCTAAATTCTTCGATAATCATTTATCAGTTAATATGAATGTAAAAGGGGTTTACCAGACTACTCTTTGGAGTAGCGGTGGAGCAGTTGGTGGTGCATTAGCATTTGACCCTACCAAACCTACCCATTTCGACAATGATCCCACTAAACCCTATTTCAACTGGTTGAATGGAGACGGAAGTGCAAACACCATGTCGAGTGTTAACCCCCTTTCATCTATTTATGACTTTAAGGATAGGGGTACCACTCTTCGCTCTATCGGGAATTTACAGTTGGATTATAAAGTTCACGGTTTTGAAGACCTAAGTGCAAATATTAATCTTGGTTATGATATTGCAAAGACAAATGGAGAAAAGTATAATGAACTAGGTTCTATTTTAGCGATGAGGTCTTCTCTCGATCTCTATTCTCAGTATAAAAACTACAACTCAAATACTCTATTAGAGGCTTATCTAAATTACAAACATGACTTTAGAAACTCTAATCTTAATGTTATGGCCGGTTACTCTTGGCAGCATAACTTTATACAGTTTGATGAGACACAGTTTTATAATAAAGAGCCTCGCGGACAAGAGACAGATCTATATTTCAAGGCACCATCAAATGCTAAAGAGTATTATCTTCTCTCTTTCTTCGGCAGACTTAATTACTCGATAGCTTCAAAGTATCTCTTTACTTTTACTCTTCGTGATGACGCCTCTTCACGTTTTAGTAAGGCAAATCGCTGGGGACTTTTCCCTTCAGCAGCATTTGCTTGGAATATAGGAAACGAGAGCTTCTTAAAGGGGAGCAAATCAGTTTCTGCTCTTAAATTCAGACTTGGTTGGGGACGTACAGGGCAGCAGGATATAGGGAGCGACTATTATCCCTACCTTGCCCGTTATATTAAATCTTCTGCTTTGACTATGATGTATTATATGGGTGGAGGAAATTATCACTATACCCTTGCTCCTTTGGCTTATAATGCAAATCTAAAATGGGAGACCACAGAGACATATAATGTAGGACTTGACTACGGGTTCTTAAAGGACAGAGTAACAGGGAGCGTTGAGGCATATTACAGATATACCTATGACCTTCTAAACGTTATCTCTACCCCTCTCGGCTCTAACTTCGGCAACTCGATTATTTCCAATATCGGAAATATGCAGAATAAAGGGGTTGAGTTTTCAGTTAATGTTATTCCCGTACAGACAAGTGATATGCATTTAAGTATAGGCGCTAACCTCACTTTCCAAGATACAAAAATTACCAAACTTACCTCTGCTGCAACTGAAGGATACCTTGGGGTAACCACAGGTAGCGGTATGGGAGGAACAGGAGGATACACTTCTCTTCATCGTAAAGGATTTACTCCTTATACCTTCTATCTATTCCAGCAGCTTTATGATGATAAAGGGGAACCTATCGTAAACGGGCTTGTAGATAGAGACGGAGATGGCGAGATTACCGATGCCGACCGTTATGTTACAGGATATAGTCCTACCCCCGATGCTTATTTCGGCGTAAATCTTCAGTTCTCATATAAGAATTGGGATTTTGGATTTAATGGACACGGCTCTATCGGGAACTATGTTATCAATAGAGTAGCTATGGGGTATGCTACCTCATATAGCGATGACTTTAATAAAGGTTATCTAAATAATCTTTCTTCTCATTATTTAATCCCCGGATGGACGGCTGCAATGGAGAACAATCAGAAATACTCTGATATGTTTATCGAAAATGCCTCCTTCTTTAGATTAGATGATATAAACTTGGGATATACTTTTAAACCTAAAAACAATGCTAAGATTCGTGTTGCAGCATCAGTTCAAAATGTGTTTGTAATAACCAAGTATAGAGGACTTGATCCTGAAATAGTCTCTATGGATGGAGTTGATAATAATATTATCCCACGTCCTCGTCTCTATACATTACGTTTAAGCATTAACTTCTAATAAAATGGTAGAAATGAAAAAAGTAATTAAAAACATATTTGTTGCGGCTACATTATCAGTGTTTTTGTTCTCCTCTTGTGTGAACGATTTGAATACTCTGCCGCTTAATGAGACAGACTCTACCTCTGAAACTGCATACGTGGATGAAGCGAGCTATTTAAGTGGCTTAACATACATTTATGGTTATTGGGCTTTAGTAAGCCAGAGCGATCCAGGTTCTTCCGACATAGCTGTGAGTGATGCAGGACAGAGCGAACTTTGTCGTATGTACATGGTTCTAAACGAACTTTCAACTGACTCATTTAAGATAATCTGGGGGGATAACTACATTAATCCTATCCAGTATCATAAATGGACTTCTGCCGATAACGAGGCGATAATTGCAGTTTATACTCGTTGTATGAAGGGGATTACTCTTGCAAACGAGTATCTGATTCAAACCTCCCCTACAAAACTTTCTGAAAGGGGTCATACTGCTTTTGCAGATAAAATC
Organism: uncultured Muribaculaceae bacterium; assembly: GCA_964432305.1. Taxonomy (GTDB): domain Bacteria; phylum Bacteroidota; class Bacteroidia; order Bacteroidales; family UBA932; genus CAYSND01. The sequence continues at coordinate 8,061 of CAYSND010000019.1, forward strand.
GAGGTTTACCGTGCGGAAGCGAGGGTACATAGAGCATTGTTCTATTACCTGTTGCTCGATCTCTTTGGAAACCCTCCTTTTGCTACCGAAGAAAATATTGGAGGTGACCTTCCCAAACAGATTGGACGTGCCGGTCTTTATGCCTGGATTGAGACAGAGTTATTAGATCTTGCAAGTGATGCTTCAAAGCTCCCTAATAAGAGCGAAGTGGTATATCCGAGAGTTAATAAAGGGGCTGCATTGGCCATCTTGGCAAGAATGTACCTGAATGCTGAGGTTTATACAGGAAAAGCAGAGTGGCAGAAGGCTAAAACTACTGCGAAGCAAGTTATTGAGATGGGATATGTTCTTCATCCTAATTATCAGCAACTCTTTATGCAGGACAATACCACAAACGGCGCGGCAACAAATGAGTTTATTTATGGAGTTTCCTATGATAAAGATAAAACTCAAAGCTGGGGAGGTACCACTCACCTGGTTTCAGCAACTTTAAGTTCTGCAGCAAATAGTGCTATCGGTGCAGCTGTTGTAGGTCCCGGTAAACTTATCAACCCTGAAAACTGGAACGGATATCATGTGGCTGCTGACTATGTTAAAAGATTTGAACTTAACGGAGTTGAGTGGGGTGCCACTACAGGATTCGGTTATAATCGTGCAACAAGCGATAAACGCGCATTCTTCTATAATATAGGTTCCACAGAGAAATTTGACAATACCACTACCGATACAGGTTGGAGATGTTGGAAGTTCTCCGGACTTTCATCGAATGGGACTGCTGTTTCTGACGCAGTATCTAATTACAAATTCTCCTCTATTGACTTCCCTGTTTTCCGTTTAGCCGAGATGTATCTTATCTATGCTGAAGCAGATGCTCGTTTAAATAACGGAGTAGTAACAGATGCAGTAGCTAAAGGGTATATTAATCAGCTTCGCGCCCGTGCCGGTGTTACAGGTACTACTCCTGCCACTCTTACATTAGACTGGTTATTAGATGAGAGAGCAAGAGAACTTATGTGGGAGGGCCATAGACGTACCGACTTAATTCGCTATGGCTATTTTACCTCTATGTCATTCCCTTGGACACTTAAAGGGGGAGTTATGAATGGTAAGGTCTCTCTTCCAAATTACCGCACAGTATATCCTATTATTTTAAGTGATATAAATGCAAACCCGGAATTGGTTCAAAACCCCGAGTATTAATAGTAATTTATAAAGAATAAAGATTATGAAACATCTAAAATATATTATAATGTCGGTGGCTCTGATTCTCTTCTTCTCTTCTTGTGAGATGAATATAGAAAAAGTCAAGCTTGCTCCAAACAGTGAATTTAAAGCACCGACTTTAAGTGCCATGGCGAATGTTATCATCAATGCTGATAACGTCTCCTCAGAAGGGGTAATTTTTAACTGGACAGATGCTAATTTTGGTGCACCGGTTCAAGTTGAATATTCTCTCTATACCACTTTTGGAACAGATACTGCTTTAGTGGGCACCTCCTTTTCTAACTCACTCTCTATTTCAAAACAAGATTTCAACGGAATTGCTTGTAATGAGATAAAAGTAACTCCTAATACCACTGGGAGTGTTAAATCGTTTCTTGTCGCAAGAGTATATGGTACCAATGCAGGTTCGATTAAATCTAATGATGTAGCCTATTCTATTACCACATATAAAGCCCCTCTAAGACCGATGTATATGCCTGGTGCATATCAGGGATGGAAAGTGGAAAAGGCTAACGAGTTCTGGGAAACTAATGGAGGAACAAACGTATATAATACTCTTATAGACTTAAAACCCTCAGATGCATTTCCTAACGATAATTTCACTTATTTCAAGGTTACTTCTGCCAGAAACTGGTCTGAAGGAAACTGGGGGAAAAGTGATATTACACAGGCTTGGACAGGATTTGATGCCGGTGCAGGGGACTTGTCGATAGATATTGCAGGTGGTAAAACCACTAAATTTATCCTTTCGTTTAATAAGGGTAATATGACCATATCTAAGAAGGATATCTCTAAGGTCTCTATTATAGGTGCTTTCAATGAGAGTAACGGATGGAGCAATGATGTTGATTTTACTTATGATCCTCTGTTAAACGTTTGGGCAACCACCGGGGTTACTTTTGCTGCCGGTAAACTTGAGTTTCTTGTCCGTCTAAATGGTAGTTGGGATGATAAGTATGGTGGAGGTGGAAATCCGAGCTTTGATGTGGCAGGTGGTCTTGAACTTGTAAAAGGTGGCAGCAATTTAGCTGTTCCCTCTGCAGGCACTTATATTATGAAATTATATGGCAATAGAACTCCTTTTGTCATAGTAATGGAAAAACAGTAACATTTAATGAATATGATTATGAAAGCATTAAAATATATATTCGCAGTTGCCGCATTTGCTTTTGCAGTTGCTTCTTGTCAAGTAATTGGGGAAGATGCTTTTTCAAAAGCTCCGGTTGCTCCGGAATTGAGTGCGCACTCTGATATTATTCTTACTGCCAACACTATGGCAGAAGAGGTAAATTTCTCGTGGAAAAAGGCTCGCTTTATTGAAGGAGAGAGCACTTACAGACTCTATGCAGTTTTTGGAAAAGATACTGCTGTCTTAGCTTCGACCACAAATCTCTATTATGTTGCGAAAAAATCAGATTTTAAGACGCTCATTTATCAGAAATTTCCATCTCTCCCTGTAAATGACACTTTTGATATGAATTTCTTTGCCTCAGTAGCCATGACGAGCGGAGAGATTAAAGGTCCGATGATATCACTCTCTGTATATGCTTATGGTGCAGCAGTTTCCCCTGTTGTAACACCTGCGGCAACACAGGTTGTTCTCGATATGTCAAAGCCTAATGATCCGGTAAAACTACTTACTTGGGAGCCTGCCCGTCTTAAATATAACGAAGCAGTTACTTATAGTATATTTCTCCAATACGAATCAGGGGCACTCTATCCTTTTGCCTCTAAAATAAAGGAGACCTCATTTAATAGTACTGTCGATGAATTGAACGAAGCTGCCATAGCAGCAGGAGCCCCCGAAGGGTTAAAAGCGGATGTTAAATTTATTGTTAAGGCTGTTTCCGATACTTATCCCGAAGGTGTTCCATCTGCGGCTGTGGTTATTTCAGTAACGACTTATATAGCTACTTTCCCTGAGATGATGTATCTCCCCGGTTCATATAAGTTAAACAATTGGGATCCGGCATCTGCCCCTACTATTCCTCTTTCCACTTTGGTTAAGGGATTATATGAGGGAGTTGTAGATTTGTCGACCGCTGATGCAGGTAATGTATCATTTAAGTTTGCCCCTAAGCCTGCTTGGGAAGGTGATTTCGCTATTGGAAACATTACCATTGCTAAATTTGGTGAAGGGGAAAAATACTCTTTTATTCAAGGGAATGGTTCTACTACAGGCAACATAGATGCTCCGTCAGGATTTTATAACATTATTTTGAATAGGAAGTTTAATACTCTTCAAATGGTTCAAATCGAGACTCTCGGCATGATAGGTTCATTTGCAGCAAGCGAGGGGTGGAGCAAAGATGTCGATATGACTTATGATGCAGCGACTAAGACCTTCACCGCAGACGAGGTGGATCTTAAGAGAGATGATGAGTTTAAGATTAGAGCCAATCATGACTGGACCCATAGTGCAGGGACCCCTTCTCCCGGGGAGAATAAATTCTCGTTTAATCAAGGTTCCAACTATAAATTCTCCGGAGATGATGGTAAATATAAAGTGGTTCTCGATGTTAGCAAAGCTCCATACGTGCTGAAGTTTATTAACCTCTCTTTCCCCGATTTCGTGGTTATGGCAGGGGACTACTCAGGACACTCTTGGAGTCCTACAAATGATACTAAAGTGTATCATAGGGGTTCCGGTATCTACAAAGGTCCCATTACCATGTATAATACTACTTGGGGTTTCAAAGTGGTTAAAAATGGCTCTACTTGGATAGGTGGTAAACTCCAATCAGGTTCTGCCAATAAATTTGACTTAGGTGTGGATGACAATATGAAGCTCTCCGATGGAACATATTATTGGATAATAGACCTCGCAGGTATGAAAGCCGAGGCTGTTCCTGTTACCAAAGTTGGTTTAATTGGTGGATTTGAAGGGAGTAGTTGGGGTACAGACATCGAAATGACATTCGATTCGGCAACTCTGAAATACTCCAAATCGCTTACTTTAAATGCGGGAGACGAGTTTAAATTTAGGTTTAACGGAAGCTGGGATTATAACATAGGAGGAGATCTCTCTGCACTTGTCCATGATGGAGGAAACATTAAAGTTACAGAGGCCGGTACCTATGCTATAGTTCTCGACATGGCAAACACCCCTTCTTGTACAGTAACTAAACAATAGATAGATTATTTTGGTTGGTACGGGAGACCGTACCAACCTTTTTTTACTTTGTATGACTAAAAGATATTTTATATTTCTCTCTTTACTCTTCTCCCTGCTACTTACTTCTTGTCGCCCGGAGATAGTAAAACCTCCAAAACCTGGTGAGGAAGAACCCCCTCCACCGGCAGAATTTTCTTTGGTAACCCCTGTAGAAAAAAAATGGGATGGAAACAAGAGAGGAAATATAACATATCAGCTTTTAATCTACTCTTTTGCCGATAAAGACGGTGATGGAACAGGGGATATAAAAGGGTTAATCGATAAACTTGATTATATAGATGAGATGGGGGCATCTGCTATATGGCTCTCCCCGATTCACCCCTCTATGTCTTACCACGGATATGATGTTACAGATTTTTCAGCCATTAATCCCACTTTTGGGACGATGTCTGATTTCAGAACACTTGTAGCAAGAGCAAAAGAGAAAGGGATTAAAATCTATCTCGATTATGTAATTAATCATACTGGTAAAGATCACCCCTGGTTTACCACAGCCTCAGCCTCATTAGATAACCCATATAGAGATTATTATATCTTCTCCTCAAAACCGAGGGAGGATATAGCCTCAGGGAAGATACCGATGATAGCTACCGAAGGGGCAAGCGGTTATGATGCAGGTCAATGGTTTGCCATCTCCACTACCGCCTCCACAAAATACCTTTTTACATTAAATTGGTCTAACCCCTCTTCCCCTACAATTCTTGTTACAGCGACAGACTCTGTTGATCCCGATAATCCTGATACCTCTACAGAAGGGGCTAAATACCTCTATTTCGGAAACAATATCTGTAAAAAATTTTATAACAAAGGGGGAGGAGTTTATACCCTGAAAGTGGACTTCTCCTCTTCGTGGGGATTCCTTATTCGCACCAGCAGCACCTCCTGGGAAGGGGGGACGAAATATGGTGCCTCCTCTTCTACCAATAATACAATAACGCTCGGTGCCCCTTTTACCCTTTACACCAATAGTACCTCTCCTTCATCTGTTCACGACCTTCTTATGCCGGGGGCAAGCATGTACCACTCCCATTTTTGGACAAGTTGGTTTGCAGATTTGAACTATGGAGCAGTAGAGAGTGCTGAGAACTCACCTGCGTTTAAAGCAATCGTGAATGATGCAAAAAAATGGATAGATGAAGGTGTAGATGGATTTAGGCTTGATGCAGTCAAACATATTTATCATAATGCCAATTCTAATGAAAACCCCCGTTTTCTCAAGAAGTTTTATGATGAATTAAATGGATATTACCGTAAATCACATTCGTCAGATATCTATATGGTAGGGGAAGTCTATTCAGAATACAATGAAGTAGCTCCATATTATGTAGGACTTCCTGCTCTATTTGAGTTTTCGTTTTGGTCTCGACTTAAATGGGCTTTGGATAATAATAAGGGGTGCTATTTTGCAAAGGATATTTTAGGGTATCAGGCTCTCTACTCAAACTACAGAAGTGACTATGTAGAAGCGACAAAGCTCTCTAATCATGATGAGAACCGCACCCTTTCAGATTTGGGTGGTTCCATAGATAAAGCAAAGCTTGCAGGGGCGATATTGCTTACTTCGGGTGGTTCTCCATATATCTATTATGGGGAAGAGTTAGGGTATATAGGTAAAAAAACAGGTGGAGATGAGTATGTTAGATCCCCGATGCTTTGGGGGGATAAATATACGACCAGCTATACCACCAAGATAGATTCTGATTTATCTAAGACAGTTGGGACAGTGGTATCCCAAAAAGCAGATCCTCTCTCTATTCATAAGGTCTATAGAGATTTCACAAGAGCAAGAAATGCCTCTACGGCTCTTGCTTCAGGAAGTATGACTAAACATCCTCTCTATAATGAGGATAATTCCACCACTTTTCCTATGGTTGCGGCTTGGTATAGGACAGCAAGCAGTGAGAAGGTTTTGGTTTTACATAACCTTGGGGTAAACTCTGTTACACTCCCCCTAAATGATGTTCTAAAAGATGCTATTGCCGCCCAAGGAAAGGTCTATGTTAAAAAAGAAGATGGGAAATATCAGGTAAAACTGTCCCCATACTCATCAGTAGTTTTTGAATTGTAATTATGAGACTTAAAGGATTGTTTATTGGAGTCTGCGTCGCAGTACTCTTTACGAATTGTTCTAAATCGGTAAAAGAGAATCCTCTCTTCGATAATTCGACCATTGCCTCCACGTGTGTAATAAAATCAGATACCTCTATCGTGATTTTAAGAGACTTTTTTCCAAAGTTAAAAAAGATAGATAAAGTCTATTCCAATGATATTAAAATCAACCTTCTCTCCAAAAGTGGTCAGATGGACACTATTATGATGATAGTGAACGAAAACACCCCTTTTCTTTCCGTCTTGGGAGTACAGAGCGAGGGACAAGTAGCCTCTATTATAGTGGAAAAGAGGATTGACGGCGAGAAAGTGAAAAATGGGGTCCCTTTTGTTGGCACCATGTCTTCACACCGTTGGAGTAAAAGTTTCTCGGTAAGGAGTCTTAATGCACCTGCTAACTACTTTGTTTTTTGGCAAAATAATCTCCTCCCTCCAAAGTTTATTAAATACGATAAAGAGGGAGCATTCAGAGTTTTCATACCGGAGAATGCCAATAAAATGGAGCGCTCTTTTATAAGGATATTTGTCTCAAATAAAAACGGTATTGGGAACGATGTTTTAGTTCCATTGAACTATGGAAAGGTTATCAACGACTCTAAATCTTTAAAGAGGGGGGATAAGCAGAACCAAATTATCTATTCTCTACTGATTGACAGGTTTTATAATGGAAACAAGGCAAATGATTGGAAAATTGATAACCCTGAATTAGTAAATCCAAAGGTCGATTATTGGGGTGGTGATTTGGCAGGTATAACCCAAAAGATAGAGGAGGGGTATTTCGACGAATTGGGCATTAACACCCTATGGATTTCCCCTATTACTCAAAACCCTTATGATGCCTGGGGAGAGTACCCTAACCCTAAAACCAAATTCAGCGGGTATCATGGATATTGGCCTATTTATATTACTAAGTTAGATGACAGATTTGGCACTCCCGATGAGCTGAGGGAGCTATTAGATGTGGCTCATAAAGGGGAGAAGAATGTAATATTAGATTATGTGGCGCATCATGCACATATTAATAGTCCCACTCTTAAAGAGCATCCGGACTGGATAACCCCCTCTGTTACGCCCGATGGGAGACCTAATTTCGAGCTGTGGGATGAGTTTAGGCTTACCACCTGGTTTGATAAACATATCCCCTCATTTGATTTAGAAAAAGAGTATATCAATGAGCCTCTGACAGATTCCGCGCTCTACTGGATGAAAAACTATGAATTTGACGGATTTAGGCATGATGCCACTAAACATATTCCGGAGAATTTCTGGAGGAAGCTTACCCGTAAGCTACTCGACTCCCTCCCTGATAGAGACCTATACCAGATAGGGGAGACTTATGGTTCCCCCTCTCTAATAGGCTCTTATGTTAGGAGCGGAATGTTAGACGGGCAATTTGATTTTAATCTTTATGATAGCTATATTTACGCAACCTCTGAAAAGAATGGCTCTTTTAAGGCTCTTTCAGAGACCATAGAGGAGAGCTTAAACACTTATGGATATCATAACTTAATGGGATATATTACAGGAAATCACGACAGACCCCGATATGTCTCCTTGGTAGGAGGGGATTTAATCCTCGGGGAGGACTATAAAGATGCAGGATGGTTACGAAATATAGGGATAACAGATTCGACAGCCTATAATAAACTCTTCTTGCTTCACACATTGATTTTCACTCTTCCCGGTATCCCCTGTGTCTATTATGGGGATGAATATGGGCAGCCCGGAGCAAACGACCCCGATAATAGAAGATGGGCGCAGTTTGAACCCAAAAACAGTAGAGAGAAAGAGGTCTTCGAAAACCTCTGTAAGCTCTCCCATTTAAGGAAGAAATCGATGCCATTACTCTATGGAGATTATTACGAGTTAATAAAAGAGGATGATTTAATCGCATATATAAGGATTTATATGGGGGATTACGAGTTGGTGGTATTAAATAAGGGAGAGACCCCTTTTTCAAAGAAGATTACATTGCCTTTAGGGCTATTATATAAAAACAAAACAGAAGTAATGTTAGAGGTAGAACCCCTCTCTTCATTAATAATTTCCTCAGACACAAATTAATACAATACAACTATGAATAGGATATTAAAACTTTTGACCATTCTTATTGCTGTTCCCTTTCTCTTCTCTTGTAATGGTGGCAATAATGCCTCTTATACAAACGTAAAACACCCCGAATGGGTTAAATCAGCAGTTATTTATGAAGTTAATGTGCGACAGTTTACCCCCGAAGGGACATTCGCAGCATTTGACACTCATCTCGAAAGACTTTCAGACTTAGGTGTCGATATTCTTTGGTTTATGCCTGTTCACCCTATCGGAGTAGAGGCGAGAAAAGGGAGCTTGGGGAGTTATTATTCTGTACAAAACTATACAGAGATAAATCCCGAATTTGGGACTCTTGAAGACTTTAAAGCCACTGTAAATAAGGCTCACGCCCTTGGATTCAAAGTTATCCTCGATTGGGTGGCAAATCACACCTCGCGAGATCATAGTTGGATTACAGAGCACCCTGAGTGGTATGTAAAGGATAGCACCGGAGCAATACTTGCCCCCTTCGATTGGACAGATGTGGCAAAACTCGACTATTCCAATAAAGAGATGCGTAAGGCAATGACAGAGGCTCTCAAGTTTTGGGTGGTAGAGTGTGGTATAGATGGGTATAGGTGCGATGTTGCGGAGCAGGTCCCTACTGACTTTTGGGAGAGTGCCTTCAGGGAGTTAAGGAAAATTCGTTCTGACCTCTTCTTCCTTGCAGAGGCAGAGAATCCCCCTCTTCAAGTTAATGCTTTCAATGCCTATTACGGGTGGGAGATGCACCATTATATGAATGCTCTTGCACAAGGGAAAAAGAGTATTGCAGAGTTCAATGAGTTTCTATTGAAACATGCAGAGAGGTTCCCACAGAGGAGCATTGCCCTGAATTTTACCTCAAACCATGATGAAAACTCCTGGAATGGGACAGAGTTCGAAAGGATGGGGGATGCAGTTCGACAATTTGCAGCCTTCTCCTTTTTAATGCCCGGCATTCCATTGATATATAGTGGACAAGAGGTCGGTTTTAACCACCGTTTAGAATTTTTTGAGAAGGACAATATAGTTTGGAACGATCCCGAAGATTTCACCTCGTTTTATAAGGAGTTGATACGACTTAGAGATGCTCACCCTTCGATGCACACTCCTGCCTGGGGAGCAGCAATGAAGGTAGTGGAGACTTCTCTCCCTGAGAAAGTCTTTGCCTTTGAGAGGACATTAGCAGATGATGGTTTTGTAGCGTCATTTAACTTTTCATCGGAGCCTGTTACCTTTACTGTTCGAGGGAGAGAAGTTTCATTGCCCGCATGGGGGTATGATCTCTATTTTTTAGAGAGATTTAGGGTGGAGCCCCTCTCATGGTGGGTCGGTATGAAAACCCCGTTGCAGTTAATGATTAAAGGGGAGTTCCCTATAAAAGACTCTAAGGTGGAGGTTACAGGGGATTATAGTGGGGTAAAAGTTACAAAGGTGCACAATGCCGATAATCCGTTATATCTCTTCGTGGATGTTGACATTACTGATAAGGCAAGAGCAAAGAACTATGT
>CAYSND010000020.1:0-12230 GCA_964432305.1 uncultured Muribaculaceae bacterium
TATTGTGGAAGAATTGGGATTGTTTCTCCTTAGGGGCTTGAGTTATAGTATCCGCTATCGCTGAAAAAGATTTCGAAGCCTCCTCGAAGTTCTCCATTCTAAAGAGGGTATTCCCCAAATTGTAATTTGCAGCAGTAGAGAGGGAGTCTTTTAAAAGTGCCCGTTTATACTCTATTTCAGAGCGTTGATAATCCCCCTTCTTAAAAGACTTATTTCCTGAGCGGACTGCAGAGCGGTCTGCCTGGGCAAATGCCGAACCACCGGAGATAAAGAGTAAAAGAAGGATGGTCATAACTTTATTGGTAGAGAATAGCTTACGTCTGTTTCTTCTCTCACCCACGAAAAATTCCAAAATAAGGAAGAAGAGTGCTAAACCGAAAAAGTACATATATTGTTCATCATACTCCTCAAAGACCACTGACTGGTATTTCTGTGCATCCATATCTTTGATATTGTCGATAATGGGGTTGAGACCGAATTCACTATTACCTGCCCGAACATAGAGCCCTTTACCAGCATCTGCTACCTCTTGTAACGTCTTTTCGTCCAATCGAGTAACCACGATTTCTCCTTTTTTATCTTTTAATAACTCCCCATTCATAGGTATCGGTTTCCCCTCTGTAGAGCCCACACCGACACAAAAGACTCTGACACCCATATCAACAGCATTTTTGGCAGCCTGAATAGCATCATCTTCATGGTTCTCTCCATCGGTAATAAGGATAATGGCACGGCTATTTTGGGTCTGTGCCGTAAAACTCTTAATGGATGTCGTAATAGCATCACCCAAAGCAGTCCCTTGAACAGGGACAGACTCTGTGGTTATGGTGTTAAGGAATATCTTGGCTGAAATATAATCTGAAGTGATCGGGAGCTGGACAAAGGATTGTCCGGCAAAAACCACCAGCCCTATCCTATCATCTTTAAGACGATCCACAAGTTTAGAAATCGCAAGTTTAGCCCTCTCAAGCCTATTAGGGTAGTAATCCTCAGCCAACATAGAGTTAGAGACATCCAATGCAATCATTATTTCCACCCCCTTTGCCTCAAAGTTTTTCAACTTCGCCCCTATTTGAGGACGAGCAATTCCTATAATAAAAAATAGAAATGCTATTGAAAAGAGAGTAAGTTTAACCCACCCTTTCCTCTTAGAAGAGACGGGGAGAAGTTTCTCCATAAGTTCAGGTTCTCCGAACTTAGCCACCCTTTTCTTTCTCATCGACCTCATTACTCCATATAAGATAAAGAAAACGGGTATAAGCAGGAGTAATAAAAGATATTGTGCTTGTGCAAAATGTATCATACTATCCTCCTCGAATTTAATAATCTAAATACCAACTCCAATAGTAGCGCAGCCAATGCTATAAGCGCATACTTTGAAAAAAGTTCCTGATATATAGGGAAAGAATCTACTGTGGTACGACTCTTCTCCATCTTATTGATTTCACTATAAATCTCTAAAAGTTTGGTGTTGTCAGTGGCGCGGAAATATGCTCCTGAGGTCTCAGAAGCGATATTTTTTAGTAACTCCTCGTCTATCTCGACAGGTACATTTACCATCTGAACACCATAAGGGGTCATCATCGGATATGGGGCATTCCCCATCGCTCCGACCCCTATGGTATAAACTCTTATACCGTAGGTCTTTGCTATCTCTATTGCCATTTGTGGCGAGATCTCTCCCCTATTGTTTACCCCATCGGTCAAAAGGATTATTACCCTGCTTTTTGCAGGGGAATCTTTTAGTCTTGCAACTGCATTGGCAAGTCCGTTCCCGATGGCAGTTCCATCCTCTATAAGTCCGCACTCTATCTCCTTCATCAGATTTATCAGAGTAGCCCTATCTGTCGTCAGAGGGGACTGTGTAAAACTCTCCCCTGCAAAGACCACAATCCCTATTCTATCAGAGGGACGCTCCGCAATAAATTGAATGGCAATATCTTTGGCAGCTCCTACCCTGTCGGGAGTGAAGTCTTGTGCAAGCATACTGGTCGAAATATCCATTGCAAGAACAATATCAATCCCCTCCGTATCCACCTTCTCAAAATTAGAAGAGGAGCGGGGACGTGCTATCGCAATAATAATCGCTGCTAAAGCAATTACCCTCAGTACAAAAGGGAGGTGACGGAGGGCTCTTTTGAACCTCCCCCCCTGCTGCTTAAATGGAGATATGGTGGAGACAGAGAGATACGAACTCCTCCCCTTAAACTCCCTAAAGAGATAAAAGGCAATTAGCGGAATCAATATAAACTCTAAATAGAGCAGATTCGGGTATTCAAAAAAGATATTATCCATGCTTCTCCTCCTCCATCTCTTGTAAGAATGTAGAATTTACAAATCTGACTGCCGTAAGAATAGCCTCCTCATTCTCCTGTTGTGCGGGACGATATTTCGCAAATTTCACCAAATCCGAAAGTGAAAAGAGTCCCTTTAACTCCTCGAAATCCCTCTTTTCCACCCTCTCCTTTTGAAGCACCTCAAGTATTTCATTGGAAGTTTTTTCCATTGCTTGGATGGAAAATCTCCCCTCAAGGTACTTTCGGAGGGTATCAGAGATCTCAGTGTAGTATTGTTTTTCTTTATTGTTCTGCCAAAGTTTCTCACCGCGAATCTTCTCTAACTCCCTGAGTGCCACAATATGCGGAGGGTCAATAATCTTGGGCCTACCGAGAAGAGTCTTGTTCTCCCTATGATTTTTAACCATTTTGTAGATTAAAAAGGCTAAAATAAGGAGCAGCAATAACCCGAGTCCCCAAGGGATTATCTCGCGGAAAGTTACCGGATATTTAAATTGCGGTTTTATATCGTAAGGGACAAATGATGTAGTATCTATCGGAACAGTAGTCACTTCGAGAAACTTTGAGGGGATATTCAGAGTGTCCACCACCTCTCCATTTTTAAGAATATTTATAACTTGCGAAGGGAGAAAATAGGTGCCACTATCAAAAGAGGTTAAAATCGCCCTTGTCTCTATCTCTGCAAACTTCTTGGTTAGTTTGACAGTATCTATCCTAAACTCCCCTATTACCTCCACCCCCGGAGTTATAGGGTTCTTAATCGAATCTATATCGACACTATACTCACGCGGAACCGTTATTTTACTCTTCCACTCTACCTGCTTCCCTATCAAAATAGTGTCTTTTGAGAGTTTAGAAGAGAGTACCTGCTGTGCAGATAAATTTCCACTTGCACAGATTAAAAGCAAAAGTATTATTCTCCTTATCTGTTTCATCTATCCTCTACTTTGAAATAATGTTACCAATCCTTTAACATAATCTTGGTCGGTAGCTATGTTTACGCTATCGACTTTATACCTTTTTAACACCGTGGAGGTCTGCTCGAAAGCCTTTTTGCTCCATGAGTTATAACTATTTCTAACTGCTGCGCTCGAAGTATCTGCCCATACCTCACGAGCAGACTCACTATCTCTGACCTTTATTAACCCCACATTGGGGAGTTCCCTCTCTCTTCTGTCGTAAATATTTATTGCTGCGATTTCATGTCTATTAACCGCCACTTTAAGGGCATCCTCATACCGTGGGTTAAGATTTTCATCCACATCTAACATATCTGAGAGGATGAAAGCTGTACTTCTTTTCTTTATAGCATTGGTCAAAAACCTCAACGCTTCGCTAATATCAGTTCCACTCTCTTGAGGTTCAAACTCCAGTAGTTCCCTTAAAATATGGAGCAGATGACTCCTCCCCTTTTTAGGAGGGATAAATTTCTCAACCTTGGAGCTGAAAAAGAGTGCCCCGACTTTATCATTGTTAATAGAGGCAGAGAATGAGAGAACAGCCCCCACTTCAGCCATAAGATCCCTTTTACTCTTAGAGACGGTACCGAAAAGTCGAGAACCGCTGACATCCACCAGAAGGATAACTGTCAGCTCCCTCTCTTCTTCAAAAACCTTGATATAAGGGGTATTCATTCGCGCAGTTACATTCCAGTCCATACTCTTAACATCGTCCCCAAACTGATACTCACGAACCTCGCTAAAAGCCATACCACGCCCTTTAAATGCAGAGTGATATTCCCCTGCAAAAATCTGATGGGATAGCCCGCGAGTCTTTATCTCGATTTTTCTAACTTTCTTCAGTAAGTCGCTTTCCATATACTAAGGAACTTCTACAACATTCATTATCTGTTCTATAATATCTTCGCTCTTTATATTTTCAGCTTCCGCTTCATAAGTGAGCCCGATACGGTGTCTTAAGACTTCGTAGCAGACAGCACGGACATCCTCAGGGATAACATACCCTCTGCGGCGGATAAAAGCATAAGCCTTAGATGCCATTGCAAGCGAGATAGAGGCACGTGGGGAGGCTCCGTAAGAGATAAGCTCTTTTAGCTTCCCTAGATTATACTCTTCAGGGGTACGGGTAGCATAGACAATATCGACTATATATCTCTCTATTTTTTCATCCATATAGACATCTCTAACCACCTCTCTTGCCTTAATAATATCTTCGGGTTTTAATACCGGCGAGGCTTTAGGGAAAACTCCAGAATTATTCATTCTGATGATAAGTTTCTCCTCCTCTTTTTTAGGGTAGGTCACGACCACTTTAAGCATAAAACGGTCAACCTGAGCCTCAGGAAGTGGATAAGTCCCCTCCTGCTCTATTGGGTTTTGGGTAGCTAATACCAAGAAGGGTTCCGGAAGATGGAAAGTCTCATCTCCGATAGTAACCTGACGCTCCTGCATTGCCTCGAGGAGTGCTGATTGAACTTTAGCAGGGGAACGGTTAATTTCGTCCGCAAGGACAAAGTTTGCAAAGATGGGACCTTTTCTGATCTGGAACTGCTCCTTTTTCTGACTATAAATCAGCGTTCCAATAACATCCGCGGGGAGAAGGTCTGGGGTAAACTGTATTCTACTAAATTTAGCATCTACACTCGATGCGAGAGTGTTAATAGCAAGGGTCTTGGCTAACCCCGGTACCCCTTCTAATAAAATGTGACCGTTAGCGAGTAAACCGATAAGAAGATTCTCTACAAGCTGTTTCTGTCCTACGATTACTTTGTTCATCTCCATAGTAAGAATATCTACAAATGCAGATTCTCGCTGGATTCTTTCATTTAATTCTTTAATATTTACACTGTCCATATCTATTTATTTGTAATTTTGCATTGTTCAAACTTCAAAAATAACTATTTTTATCCAATAATGAGGTACTTTATTGTCATATCATTTCGCGGCACCAATTATAGCGGTTGGCAGATACAAGAGAATGCCAATAGTGTTGAAAGCGAAGTGGAAAAAGCACTCTCCATTCACTTTAAAGAGGCTATCGATGTAGTCGGAGCCGGCAGAACAGATGCCGGAGTCAATGCCCTAAATTATATTGCGCATTTCGATTCCGATACAGATGACATTCTAAAAGACCTTCCACGGAAACTTTACAAAATAAATGCCATTCTCCCATCTGACATTGTTATTTCTGACATCTATCGGGTAACGGATGAGGCTCATGCCCGTTTTGACGCCCTTAGCAGAACCTATAAATACTTCGTCAATACAGGGAAAGACCCTTTTAGTTTAGATTTCTCGTTTTTTAGTAAGCATGAACTTGACATTGAGAGGATGAACCAAGCGGCAGCCCTTCTTTTAGGAAAGAGAGATTTTAGTTGTTTCGAAAAGGTTAACGGAGGAAACACCACCTCTATTTGTGAAATTTACCATGCAAGTTGGGAGCCAATTACTCCTATTGGGAACTTTCCATTCTACTCCTCTTCCATTTCGGAGAAAGAGGGGTATTGTCATAAATCATCACACATTGTTTTTACCATCACCGCAAACCGTTTTCTCAGAAACATGGTAAGGGCTATAGTTGGCACTCTTATTGAAGTAGGAAGAGGGAAAAAAGAACCGGAATGGATATTGGAACTTATTGAGAGTAAGGATAGATGTGCTGCAGGTCAATCAGTACCGGGGCATGCACTATTTCTTACAGATATTTCATATCCTAAGGAGATAATAAAACGATAAAAACTTTTTTACTATCTTCGCACCCTAATTTTATGTCGTACTAAATTATTAATTTATAAATTTTATGTTATTTAATATTCTTCAAACCGGTACCGAAGTCTTGGTACAAGAGCCTGTAGTTCAGGAAAGTTTCACTCTTTTTGAAATGGCTGCTAAAGGGGGTTGGCTCATGTTGGTACTTCTTTTCCTCTCCATCATAGCTGTTTATATTATGGGAGATAGATGGTGGGCCATTAGAAAAGCCTCTAAAATAGATAATAACTTTATGAATAATATTCGAGACCTTATTCATGAGGGGAAAATCAAACCTGCGATTGCACTCTGTGAAAAACATAACTCCCCTATATCGAGAATGATTCAGAAAGGGATAGAGCGTATCGGAAGACCTTTTACAGATATTCAGGCAGCAGTGGAGAATGTGGGTAACGTAGAGGTAGCAAGACTTGAGAAGGGACTCCCGATGTTGGCTACCATCGCAGGGGGTGCTCCTATGGTGGGGTTCTTGGGGACAGTTTTAGGGATGGTTCAGGCTTTTTTCAATATGTCTAAAGCCGGAAATAATATAGACATCACACTCCTTTCAGGGGGTATTTATACAGCAATGATTACCACTGTAGGAGGTTTGATAGTAGGAATTATCGCCTTCTTCGGATATAACTACCTGACAGGTCGTATTTCAGATTTAGTTTTTAAGATGGAGAGCTCCACCATTGACTTTATGGATCTTCTTCTCGAACCTACTGATAATAAGAAATAAGAGTTACAGCTATGGCTATTAAACGTAAAACAAAAGCAGAACCCAATTTCTCTATGTCGAGTATGACTGACATAGTCTTTCTGCTTTTGATATTCTTTCTAATCACTTCTACTCTGGTAAACCCGAATGCCTTAAAATTATTGCTTCCAAAGAGCAGTAACCAGATTTCGGCTAAAGCCACAGTCTCTGTCTCTATTAAGCACTATCCAAACAATAATACCTTCTCCTACCATATAAACGGAGATAGAAACTCTATACCGTTTAGTCAAATAGAGGAATCCATACAAGAGCTCCTAATGGAGAGCGATGACCCTACTTTCTCCATTTATGCAGATAAAAGTGTTCCTATTGAACAGGTAGTAAATATTATGAATATCGCCAAGCGAAATAAATATAAGGTAATTTTAGCCACATCACCCGAATAACCCCTTTTTACTAATGGGCAGAAACAACGATAAATATGCATCTCCTTTCGACAAGAAATCACGAGTTGTAGGACTTGTGTTAACCTTGGCGTGCCATTTAGGGATAGCACTTATCTGTTTTGTTTCAGCTATGAAGTATGAGGAGCCCCCTATCAGGCAGATGGAAGTACTCATCGATTTTGAACAGGAGATTCAGCCGGTTGAAGAGAAACCGATAGAGGTAAAGAGAGGGGTCGAGCCAAGGGCTAAAAAAGCAGACCCCGATAAAGAGATAAGACTTGTTCAGAAATCTGAGGCTCAAGAGGTAGGGAGCAAGGAGACAAAGGGGAGAGAGACCACCATGGGGGATGAAGGAGATGTCGCCAAACCTGAGCCCAAAAGGGCTAAACCTATCGAGCAGAGAGCTCTTTTCAGCTCAGCTCAGAATAAAGACTCACTTGCCGCACAGACTGCCGATAAAGTAAGTGATGCCCTTAAAGCAGGGCACCCTGAAGGGAATACAAGAATAGGAAATATAGATGGGGCTCCATCTGCCAAACTCGAAGGGAGAACAGTTATGGGGAATCTCCCTATCCCCTCTTATACAGTACAGAATGAGGGGCAAGTGGTGGTAAGAATAATGGTTGACCAATATGGAAAAGTTATCAATGCCATCCCCGGTGCTAAAGGAACCACCGTACAAGACGCTACATTATGGGAAGCTGCCAAGAAAGCAGCCCTTGAAGCTAAATTCAATGTAAGTTCCTCTGCCCCAGCCGTTCAAGAAGGGAGCATCACCTATATTTTTAAACTGAAGTAATTTATAGACTCTCCCCGAAATCCTCTCTGAATTTCGCTACAAGTCTTATCTGCCAATCTGAAACAGGTTCTAATCTCCCGAAGAAGAAACGGAGTACAGAGGGCTCCTCCACGAACTTTAACCCACCAATAATATCACGGTTCTCATATAACCAAACCAATCTGTCAATAGCATATTTTACCTGTGAAAGGGTATAGACCCTACGAGGCATTGCTAATCTTAGCAGCTCCATTTCTGATAGTTTTTCTGATCCATCACTATTTCTCTGCTCAGACATAGTCCCCCTCTCCATCCCTCTAACACCACTTGCAATATAAAAA
Source organism: uncultured Muribaculaceae bacterium (assembly GCA_964432305.1). Classification (GTDB taxonomy): domain Bacteria; phylum Bacteroidota; class Bacteroidia; order Bacteroidales; family UBA932; genus CAYSND01. The sequence goes on from CAYSND010000020.1 coordinate 8,294, forward strand.
GCTGTAGCTAATGCACCGGCAGGGTATTGTTCTTGAGGAATATGAGAAAGAAACTCCATTGCGTTTACATGACATCCAAGTCCACCCGCCGGAGTAATAACAGGTACCCCCTTCTTCTCCAACTCATTAACCATATATTCAATAAAATTAGGTCCTTGACCAATAACCCCCTCATCCATTGACTCATCCAATCCCACCACGATAGCCTCCATCTCACGCAAAGACATCCCCCCATAAGTTAAGAACCCTTCATAAAGAGGGATTAACTCCTTCATCTTCACACACTCCTTTTCAGATCTTACACAGATTCCACCCCCTTTCGCAAACCCAAATTTCCTTGCAGAAAAATAGATAATATCCATTTCGTCTGCTATAGCTCGTGTAATCTCCCTAATACTCATCTCTTTACAAGACTCTTCACGTTGCTTGATGAAAAATAGATTGTCTTGAAGTAAAGAGGCATCTAAAACAGTCATAATCCCATTATCACGACAGATAGAAGCTACCTCACGTATATTTGAAAGAGACAATGGTTGTCCCCCTATCAGATTAGTTCCTGCCTCAAAACGGAGAAATGGTATCTTCTCTCTCCCCACTCTCTTTATAAGGTTTAGGAGCTTTTCTATGTCGAAGTTCCCCTTAAAAGGGAAATCACTCTTTGGTTTAAGTCCCTCATCTATAACTAACTCCTCAACTACTCCACCCAAACGGGTAATATGAGCCTTTGTGGTAGTAAAATGAAAATTCATAGGGACCACATCCCCCTCTTTCACATACTTAATAGCCAAAATATTCTCACAAGCCCTCCCCTGATGAGCTGGTAAAAAATAGGGCATCCCAAATATCTCCTTAACCTTATTCTCCAAACGTGTATATGTGGCAGAACCGGCATAACTGTCATCAGCCCTCATCATAGCAGCCAACTGATTATCGCTCATCGCATTAACTCCGCTATCAGTAAGCATATCCATATACAAATCTTTATTTTGCAATAAAAATGTATTGTTTCCTGCCTCTGTAATATTTACCAGTCTCTCCTCGACAGTAGGTAAATCAACTTTCTGCACGATTCTCACCTTGTGCATCTCCAATGGGATCTCCTCCCCACTATAAAACTTAATGTTTTGCATACCTTAAAATTTAAGGTGGCAAAAGTAGATATTATTTTGATAATAATTACTTAAATTAAATTTCGCCCCTAAAACCCTGCGTCATGTTACACACCCCCCATTCTATTGGCCTCCCTAATGGCACTCCTCTGTAACCTGACTCACCCCCTATCACATCTGCAACCGAAAGTACCCTACAGACACCTGTACCCATGATTGGCTTGCACATGTCGTCATGTTTTTGACCATTTCCCAGAAAAACCGCTCCACATCTGCAGGCGAAATCCTTCCTGAAGCCCCTGTATTCACGTTTGCCATGCAGATGTCGTCATTACCCCTTGCCTCCCAGTGAAAGAATATGAAAGTTACCGAAAAGCATTAACCCATGTCAGCTTTTGCGCTTGTACCATCTTAGAATGCACCTTTTATGCAAAAGCTCGCAGACCCTTTTTATAGAGGGAGGTGTAAGGCAAGTGATAATGACTAAGAAGACTGTAATAATCTATAGAATAGTTAGTTAGAGCGTTTTAGTGAGGAAGGGTTTGCATTACACCTCAGGAGGAATAAGTATCAGACCAGCTTTATAGATACTCCTGGATGGGATTTGTAAATTTAACACACCGAGGTGTAAGGCAAGTAAAAATGATGAAAAAAGTCGTAACCAACTATATAATAGCGCGTTATGGCGTTTTAACGAAAGAGTGCATGCCTTACACCTCCGGGGGGAGGGAGGGAGAGAATGACCTCGACAAGTTAGGGGGGTGAGTGGAAAGTGCATGGTTGAAGGGAGTGGGGATAGGGAAATTGGATGAGGTGGAGGTGTGAACCAGCCAATTTGGGAGTATTGCGATTAACACGCTTGAACACAGTTAGTTAATGGCGCTATTCAATTTTAGCCAGGATCACACCTATAGGGTAAATGTGCCTTTTCACCCTATTTAGCGGTGAGGTGTGACCTAATGACTTTTTGAATATTGCTCATAATCAACTGTATACCTGTACGTTAGATGTGTTAATCGATAAAATGCAAGGTCACACCTCCCCTATTGCAGAGTACACCCCCCCGGAGATTTGCAGTTCAAGAAGGGAGCATCACCTATATTTTTAAACTGAAATAATTTACTTACTCATACCTCAGCGCCTCGATAGGGTCTAAGGCGGCGGCTCTTTTGGCAGGGATATAACCCGAAGCCATACTTACCCCAAGACAGACTAATATAGCTATTATCATCCAGAGCCAAGGGATTACAAAAGAGGCTTTCATAAGAAGGGCTGTAACATTACCGATAATAATTCCAAGTGTTATTCCAAAGAGACCTCCAAGCTGTCCCATAACGATAGCCTCCATAAGAAACTGTTGCTTAATGCGTTTTGAAGTGGCACCCATAGCCTTCCTCGTCCCTATTTCTCGTGTGCGTTCCTTAACAGAGACTAACATTATATTCATTAACCCTACTGCCGCCCCTAAAAGAGTGATTAGTCCGATTACTGACGCTGCTATGGTTATAATACCCATAGTCTTTGTAAAATCAGACATCATAGCATCGTTTTTTTCTATCTCAAAATCCGACACATCAAAAGAACTAAGCCTTCTTACTTGACGGAAAACTCTTTCCGCCTCATCATAAGCGAACTGGCTTGGTATGTTAGATTCAGGAATAACTCCTATCTTAAAGAAAGAGTTATCATTAATAAATTTAGAGCGGGCTGTGGTAATCGGGATAACTACTGTATTATCAAGACTCCCCCCCATACTCTGCCCTACTGCAGCTATAACCCCTACTACTTGAAACCTCTCTCCCGAAACAGTAATAACCTCTCCTACTGCACTCTTGCTATTAAATAATAACTTTCTAATATTCTCACCTATCAGGCAGACAGATGAAGCTGACTCCATATCCCTCTCATTAAGGTTCCTTCCCAAGGAGAGATCCCCTAAATTAAATGGGATATAGTGGTGGTCGGCGGCTATAAAAGAGATGGTAGGATTTGTCTTTTCAGAGCCATATTTTACTGTAGATGAATTATTTATAGTACATGAGATGCTCCTTATTGAAGGAACATCATAATTTTCAACAAACATTTTTGCCTGCTCATAGGAGATATTCCTACGATTCTTTATCCTTTTACGGGTAGCCGAAGCCTGCTCAGAATATTTGGAATTAATATAAAAAGAGGTGGTTCCCATTTTTGCAAAATTACTCTCTACTGTCGATTTTAACCCCTCTATCGCGGTCAAAATACCCACAAGACAAGTTATACCCACAGCAATAATTGCTATAGTTAATGAGGAGCGGAGTCCGTTAGTTTTTATAGATTTAACTGCCACACTAAGGTTCTCCTTAAAAGCCGGAGAGAGCCTAATCATTCTGAATCGTCCCATGTTTACTTAAATATTTGGTAAAAATAATAATTATCTTGAAATAAAAATTACCTTTGCCGCTGAATTATTAAAAATACAATGAGAGAAAGAATTAAAAGAGGTCCTGTTTCTAAAAACACGGCCGAAAAAACAAACGAAGAGTTTTCTAATGAAAACAATGAAAAACTGAGTCAAAACACCGAAAGTACCTTTAGCGATAGACCAAGAAGGGAATACGGAAATCGCACTGAAAGACCATTCAGTGATCGTCCAAGAAGACCATACGGAGAAAGAAGTGGGGACTCATCAGAGAGACCACGCAGATCTTTCGGAGAAAATTCCGACAGACCACGTGGTGACAGACCTTACAGCGACCGTCCAAGAAGACCTTACGGAGAGAGAAGCGGAGACTCATCAGAGAGACCACGCAGATCTTTTGGAGAAGGCTCCGACAGACCACGCGGTG
>CAYSND010000020.1:12330-17866 GCA_964432305.1 uncultured Muribaculaceae bacterium
AGACCACGCAGATCTTTTGGAGAAGGCTCCGACAGACCACGCGGTGACAGACCTTTTAGTGATCGTCCAAGAGGCGACAGACCTTACGGAGATAAACCTCGCGGTGATAGACCTTTTAGCGATCGTCCAAGAAGACCTTACGGAGAGAGAAGTGGAGATTCATCAGAGAGACCACGCAGATCTTTTGGAGAAGGCTCCGACAGACCACGCGGTGACAGACCTTACAGTGACCGTCCAAGAAAAACATATAGTGATAAACCTGAACGCAGATCTGATTATAACAAAGAAGCACCTGCTCCAAGGATAAAGGGAGAGAAACCTGTTGCCAAACAGGAGAAGAAAAAGGATCAGATAAGGCTGAATAAATATATTGCTAATTCAGGCATCTGTTCTCGTAGAGAGGCAGATACATTTATAGCAGCAGGAGTAGTTTCAGTTAATGGAGTAGTTATTACCGAACTCGGAACGATCGTAAATCGTAATGACGATATCCGTTTTAACGGAGAGAGACTTAAAGGAGAGAAGAGAGTTTATATCATTATGAATAAACCTAAAAACTTCGTAACCACCACCTCCGACTCAAATGCTGAAAAGACCGTAATGGATCTTATCTCACCTGAACTCTGCCCTGAAAGGGTTTTCCCTGTCGGGAGACTCGATAAAAATACTACAGGTGTCCTTCTATTTACCAATGACGGAGAGCTTGCAGAGCAACTTACCCACCCCTCTTATCAGAGAAAGAAAGTTTATCAGGTAACTCTCGATAAAAATCTCACACAGCCTGACATGGTAAAACTTACTACAGGAATAGAACTCGAAGATGGTCTTGCTTCTGCTGATGCAGTTGCTTATGTGGGTGAGAAAAAAGATACAGTGGGGATTGAGATACATTCAGGTAAAAACCGAATTGTAAGAAGAATGTTTGAAGAGTTAGGGTATAGGGTTGATAAACTTGATAGAGTCTTTTTTGCAGGACTTAGTAAGAAAAATATCCGTCGTGGACAATGGAGGTTCCTTACTGAGGAGGAGGTTTCATTCTTAAAGATGGGTTCTCATGAGTAGTAGTCATATTCATAAAGCAGGCTTTGTGAATATAATTGGCAACCCAAATGTCGGGAAGTCAACTTTAATGAACGCACTCGTAGGGGAGAAAATTTCGATAGTAACTGCCAAATCGCAGACCACACGCCATAGAATTATGGGAATCGTCAATGGTGATGATTACCAGATAGTTTATTCAGACACTCCGGGCATTCTAAAGCCCTCTTATCGACTTCAGGAGAGTATGATGAATTTCGTCGATACAGCCATCGGCGATGCAGATATAATCCTCTATGTCACAGATGTAGTAGAGAAGATAGATAAAAATCGTGAATATATAGAGAGACTTGGGCAGCTCCAATGCCCTCTCCTAATTATTATAAACAAGATAGATTTATCATCACAAGAAGAGGTTCTTAAACTTGCTCAAAAATGGCAAGAGTTCCTCCCTAAAGCAGAGATATTCCTTGCCTCTGCCACAGAGAAGTTCAACCTCACCCCTATCTTCGACAGAATACTCGAATTGCTCCCCAAAAATCCTGCCTGGTATGATAAAGAGTTCCTGACTGACAGGAACCTGAGGTTTTTTGCCTCCGAAATAATTCGCGAAAAAATCCTTCTGAATTATTCAAAAGAGATTCCATATTGCACCGAAGTGGTAATCGAAGAGTTCCACGAGTCTGAAGAACAATACCATATCAGATCTATTATAAATGTAATGCGTAACTCCCAAAAAGGGATAATTATTGGAGCAAAAGGGGCAGCCCTTAAAAAGGTCGGCACACAAGCAAGAATAGATATGGAAGATTTCTTCGAGAAGAAGGTTTTTCTTGAAATGTTCGTCAAGGTAAACCCGAACTGGCGCGAAGACAAAAGAAAATTGAAAGCTTTCGGATATATCGAGTAATCGGGAAAAAATTCTATATTTGCACTTCGGATTTTTACACTAAATATTGGAATGAGTACTGAAGAAATGGATTTGGGCGAGGATCGCAGCGAGATGGACAACACCTTTGAAGGAATCGAAGAGGCTCCTATAGAGGATGATAGCTCTGCAATTTCCGGAAAATATGAGAAGCTGATATCAGAGGGGAACAAGAAGTACAAACTTACGGGTATGTACAAGGATTGGTTCCTCGATTATGCCTCTTATGTTATACTTGAAAGGGCTGTGCCTCATATATCTGACGGATTAAAACCTGTTCAGAGGCGTATTCTTCATGCTATGAAGACCATTGATGATGGGCGACTTAATAAAGTCTCCACCATAGTCGGTTCCACAATGCCTTTCCACCCTCACGGAGATGCCTCCATTAAAGATGCTCTTGTCCAACTCGGTCAAAAAGAGCTCCTTATCGTATGCCAAGGGAACTGGGGAAATATCCTCACTGGGGACTCGGCAGCAGCAGGGAGGTATATCGAGGCACGACTGAGCGATTTTGCACTTGAAGTGGTATTTAACTCTAAAACCACACAATGGGCCCCCTCCTACGATGGGAGAAACCAGGAACCAATAAACCTTCCGGTGAAATTTCCACTCCTGCTTGCTCAAGGCTCCGAAGGGATTGCCGTAGGACTTGCAAGCAAAATTCTTCCACATAATTTCAATGAGTTAATTGATGCCTCCGTGGCTATTTTAAAAGGGGAGGAGTTTGAAATATTCCCCGATTTCCTTACAGGGGGACTTATTGATGTTTCCAACTATAATCAGGGGGTACGCGGAGGGAGAATCAGAGTTAGAGCCAATATTCAGAAAATCAGCAAGAATACTATTGCCATTACAGAAATTCCTTTTGGCAAGACCACCACTGACTTGATTGACTCCATTCTAAGAGCAAACGACCGTGGGAAAATAAAAATAAAGAGAATTGATGACAATACAGCAGAAAGCGCTGAAATAGTGATACTTCTGCACAATGACATCTCCCCTGACAAGACCATTGATGCCCTCTATGCCTGTACAGACTGTGAGGTCTCCATCTCCCCCAACTCCTGTGTTATCATGGATAACAAACCCCATTTCATAGGAGTTGACGAGATATTGAAATACAATACGGAAAGCACATTGTCTCTACTCCGACAAGAACTTGAAATCAGACTTGCGGAGCTTGAAAATGATTGGCACTACACCTCACTTGAAAAGATTTTCTTTGAGCAGAGGGTCTATAAAATATTGGAAAACGATGCCAAGACTTGGGAGAGACAGCTCCAAGATATTATGGCAGGATTAAAAGAGTTCGAGCATCTTCTTAGAGCTCCTATTACTAACGAGGATGTACTTAAACTTGTCGAAAAGCCTGTGAGGAAAATCTCCAAGTTTGACATAAAGGCTGCTAATCAGAAAATTGCAGGGCTGGAGATTAAAATGAAAGAGACACGATATAGTCTTGACCATATCGTTCAGTACGCTATCGACTATTTCTTAGGACTTAAGAAAAAATATGGGGCTAAGTTCCCACGTAAAACAGAAATTACCTCTTTTGAGACCATTCAGGTTAGCAAAGTAGTCGCAAATAATGCCAAACTCTATGTAAATCGTGAAGAGGGCTTTATCGGGACAGCACAGAAGAAGATAGAGAATGCCGAGTTTGTTAGTGATTGTTCTGATATAGACGAGGCCATAGTTTTCTTAAAGGATGGGCGTTATATAGTTAGTAAAGTGGATGATAAAATCTTTATAGATAAGAATATTATACACGTGGCCATCTTCAAACGTTCAGACGAAAGGACCATCTATAACGCAGTTTACCGCGATGGAAGAGGGGGAACTGCATACGCAAAGAGATTTTTCGTTACAGGGACAGCACGCGATAAATGGTATAATATTACCAAGGGTAAAGATGGCTCCTCCATACTTTGGTTGAGCGTTAACCCTAACGGAGAGGCTGAATCCCTTAAAATATTCCTCAGACCTCGCCCCAAATTAAAAAAACTGATTTTCGAATTTGATTTTGCCTCCCTTGCGATAAAGAATAGGGGTTCAATGGGAAATATTGTTACCAAAAACCCGATACAGAGGATAATGCTGAAATCAGCAGGTGTCTCCACCATCGGGGGGAAAGAGATGTGGTTTGATTGGGATGTCAATAGGTTAAATGAAGATGGTAGAGGAGAGTTGTTAGGGGAGTTTACAGGGAATGAGAATATACTTGCCATCTTTAAGAACGGTACCTACTTTACCACTAACCTCGATTTAAGTAACAGATACCAAGGAGATTTACTAAAGATAGAGAAATTTGACCCCGATAAAACATATACTGCCATCTATTGGGACGGCGCCCTTAACTTCTTCTATATTAAACGATTCTCATTCGATTTAAGTGACAATACCCCACTCTCTTTTATCTCAGAAGAGAAAGACTCCTACCTGAAAGAGCTCTCATCAGACGAGCTCCCTCAGATTAAAATAGATTTTATTCAGAATGCTAAGAAAATAAGAGAGCCTGAGGTTATCTCCGCTGTGGAATTTATTTCAGCTAAAGGGTTAAAAGCCAAGGGTAAGCGCGCTTCTTCATTCGATATTGAATCAATAGAGTTTATCGAACCTATAAAAAAAGAGGAGCCAATTAGCGGAATCGCCACCATCTCTATCTCCTTAGACGATGATTTTGATATTCCGGAGGAGTATGAATTGGAGGAGGAGAGTAAAAAAGAGGTAAGCGATAAGAAAAATGACAAAAAAGATGATAAGGATTTTCCTCCCGGATCAGTTATAGAATTTGGTGATTTAACTCTCTTTTAGAATATGATTATCTCTTTAATCGGTTTTATGGCTGCAGGAAAGACGACTTTGGGAAGAGAACTTGCCTCTTCTCTAAAGGCTCCATTTATCGATATGGACGCATATATAGAAGAAAAAGAGGGGAAAACCATTCCTGAGATTTTTGAAGCCTCCGGAGAGTCCCATTTCCGCACCATCGAACTAAACTATCTCGAAGAGATACTTGAGGAGCATATCTCCGAACACCCTGAGACCTTAGAGGAGGAGTATAAAAAGTGTACGCTTGTTATCTCCACCGGAGGGGGAATTGTTACCACTCAGGAGTGTCGAGAACTACTTACTCGTTTTACTTATTGTGTCTATCTGAAAGTCGATATGGAGACACTATTTGAGCGTTTGGAAAAAGAGTCTGAAAATCGTCCAATGCTAAAAACAGAACCTGCTGACGAGAAAATAGCTTTAAGGAGTACAATAGAGAGATTATATCACGAGCGCGCTCCTCTCTACGAAGAGATAGCACAGAAAATAATCTAAAATTAAAATAGGTTAAAAGAGCTCCTCGCGCTTTCTGATATCCTTTACACGAAGTTGAATATTAGCTAATCCGCGATAGTAATTCTCCGCGATGGAGTAACAGACATCAACCGGATTCCCTGCTTTCAGATGTTCAAAATGTTCAGAACGATTAAAGGCAATAGCTGAAATATAACGATAAGGCTCATCTTCCTGAATAAGTTCGAGTTTAAGATGCCCATCCTTCTCCCCTACTCTTCT
>CAYSND010000021.1:0-17361 GCA_964432305.1 uncultured Muribaculaceae bacterium
GCAAAGTAACAAAATATTTTATACTTTTTCTCATAAAGCAAATATATAAATTGTACAGTTTAAAAAGAAATTTTTGTATCTTCGTGTCATTCTTTAAAATATTGAAAAATGGCTATAAGTAGAAGAAATTTCCTAAAAGCAGCAGGAGGTCTTGCTGCTCTTACCATTTTGCCAAGGAAGGTGCTTGGCGGAAAAGGTTTCATCGCTCCGAGCGACCAGCTTACCAAAGGCATTATAGGTGTCGGAGGTATGGGAATGGCGCATATTGATTATACTGAAACGCGACTCACAGCCCTCTGTGATGTCGATAAAAACCATCTGAAAGCAGGGTTACATTATGCAAAACACCTTGCTGAAGGGGGTGCAAAACATGTTTCTCGAAACATAGCAGCTTATTCTAATTTCATGGATCTTATTCATGACCCGAATGTGGATATTGTCCATATAGTTACCCCTCCTCATTGGCATGGAATTATGTCTGTCGAGGCAGCCAAAGCCGGAAAGGATATCTTCTGCGAAAAGCCGATGACTCGAACCATTGGTGAAGGGAAAAAAGTAATGGAGGCAGTTGCGGCTCACAATAGTATTTTCCGTCTCAATACCTGGTTCAGATATGACGACACCTTCTATGGATTAGGCACTACGGTAAAACCATTAAAGAAACTTATTCAGAGTGGACTTTTGGGGTGGCCCCTTAAAGTTACTCTCTCTAAACATACCGGCTTTGACTGGAAATTCTTCTGGGTAGGGAAAGAGCATCTTACCCCCGAACCGGTTCCTGCAGAACTCGATTATGAAATGTGGCTCGGTCCTGCCCCGTACAAACCTTATAACCCACATAGAGTTCACAACACCTTCCGTGGATATTGGGACTATGATGGGGGTGGACTTTGTGATATGGGACAGCACTATTTAGACCCCGTACAATATCTCCTCGACAAGGATGATGAGTCCCCTGTAAAAGTGGAGATAGATGCACCTCAACAGCATTATGATGCAGTAGGCACTTGGCGCTCTATTACTTATACATACGCTGACGGGTGTCAGATAGTACTCTGTGGTGAAGATTTTGGCGACAGTAAGGCTCCTTATATTTCAGGACCAAAAGGGAATGTTTATAATAATTTTATATGTGATATCCCTAACTGGAGAATGAAATTAGCTGAGTTCCCTGATCCTACCCCTCAAAACACCGACTTTTATGAGTGCGTAAGAAATCGCCAAAAGTTTGCTCTTAACGAGATAAACGGGCATAGAAGCTGTACTCTCGTAAATATAGGAGCAGTAGCTCTACAACTCAATCGTACTCTCGAATTTGACTCCCAAAAGATGGAGTTTATCAATGATGATGCTGCCAACAGTCTTGTTTATCAGCCGATGCGTGCACCTTGGAAAATTTAAAACCAAAAACCTTATGAAACGGATACTATTTTCAATAATTATTTCGCTCTTCTGCCTCTCACTTCCTGCTCAGGATGCCAACAGGCTTACAACCACTAAAATAGGAGATGCCTTAAATCAGTTGCCTGCACAGAATGAAGATCTTTACATAAGGCTGATGAACGATATTGTCTCCACAGGGGACGAGGGATTAAACATGTTGCTAAATATGTTAGCAAGAAAAGATGAGAGCTTTGTTCCGGTACAATATGCCATAGCAGGACTTTGTGCATACTCTACAAAGAGTGACTTCCCTGCTTCTCAAAGAGAATCCATTAAAAATGCCCTACTTAAAATGAGAGAAACGCTCCCAAAAGATAAAAACGGAAAACCTGATGGGACAATAGAAGGATTCCTCGTAAGACAACTTATGGTTATGGGGGTAGTGGAAAAAGCACCGGAGGTAACACCTCAACTAACTCCAAAGGAGGCACTGAAAGCTCTTAAAGATTCTGAAAAAGAGGCAAAGAGGGCGCCTTCTCCCCAAAATATTTCAGAGAGGTGCGGTGCCATAGAACAATATATAAAGGTAGTGGGAGTTACAGAGGGGGAAAAAGAGATACTGAAAGCTCTTAAAGACCCCTGCCGCCGCTACCGTTTAGCAACACTCTATGCAATAGGTAACACCCCCCCTGCTCCCCTTTGCACCAAGATTGCTACCCTGATGCTAAAACTCTCCGATGAAGCTAAAACAGACATTGCATGGTGGTTCGGAGAGCAGAGGGAGAAGGGGAACATCCCCGCGCTCCTCCCATTGTTGGAGTCCAAGAACTTCGAACTTCGCAAAAATGCCGCCTATGCCCTTACAAAAATTGGTGCTCCTGAAACATTGCCCCAAGTGGCATCCCTCCTCACAGACTCTGACCCCTCGGTGGTTATAATGGGAGAGGAGTTTTTAATGAGCTACCCCGGAGATGTTGCAAGTGCAGTGGTTCCACTATTGTCTCACTGCTCAGATGAGGGGAAAATTGCAATCCTCCACCTTATTGCACAACGAAAATCAATAAAACACCGTGAGGTGCTTCTCGGATTCCTAACCTCCGACAATACCCCTCTCCGCACAGTAGCATTTAATGAGCTCAAAGAGGTAGTATCCATTGAAGATCTCAATATGCTCTACTCCTTTCTAGAGAAATGCGTACCCCAGGAAGTCCCTTCAGTACAAGAGGCAATAATGTCTGCACTCTCATCTAAACCGCGCAATGAGCAGTATAACCTTCTGGTTGCCCGTAAAGATGCAGTTTCTACTGAGAAACAAGACCTATATTGGCCTATGGTGATGAATAGTGCGAATATACTCGACCTATATAATATAATACTCGACATCCCTGCCGAGAAATCGGAACTCTTCGAAACAGCCTTCTCTGCTCACCATAAACTAACCACCCAAAGTGGTTTTACAGGGGCACAAAAACTCCTTTTCCTAAGGAAAGAGATGGAGTTTGCAAGAACCACCGAGCAGAAAATTAAGATATTAGAGAGTGTCGCCACCACCGATGCATTCCTCGGGATTATTTTTGCCGGAGAATATATTAACGACCCTCAGTTGCAGCAAGCTGCTGCTCAGGCTGTAAGACTTATTGCCACTCGGAACTCCTCTTTCCATGGTCCTGAAGTTACTGCCCTCCTTAAACGTGCCACCAAGGTAATTAAAGGTCCCGACTCAGGTTATGAGATAACCGCCATCGAACAACATCTCGAAAATCTCCCTAAAGATGAAGGGTTTGTATCTATGTTTAATGGCAAAGATCTGACTGGTTGGAAAGGACTTTTCCATGAAGACCCTCTTGTAAGGGCAAAGGTTAAAGGGAAAGAGTTAATACAAGCTGAAAAGAGAGCTGAAGAGATGATGAGGCAGAATTGGATGGCAGAAGATGGAAAAATAATCTATCACGGTAAAGGATTTGACAATCTCTTCTCTATAAAAGAGTATGGAGATTTTGAGCTCTATCTTGACTGGCTACTCTACCCCGAAGGAACAGAGGCTGACGCAGGGTTATATCTCCGCTCTCTCCCTCAAGTTCAGATTTGGGACACAGCTCGTGTTCATGTAGGGGCACAAGTCGGTTCAGGTGGACTTTATAACAATACCACCAACCGTGACACTCCCCTTTGCGTAGCCGACAATGGTCTTGGTCAGTGGAATAGTTTTTATATAAAAATGATAGGAGAGAGAGTAACAGTATATCTAAATGGTATTTTGGTAACAGATAATGTTATCCTTGAAAATTATTGGGATAGAAGTTCTCCTGCCTTTCCTGTTGGACCTCTCGAACTACAGGCTCATGATAGCAGAGTGGCATATCGTAATATCTATATCCGCGAACTTCCCTCTGTAAAACCCGCAACACTCTCAATAGAGGAGGCTAAAGAGGGATTTGACCTCTTATTTGACGGAGTCTCTCTAAATAAATGGAAAGGGAATAAAACCGGTTACGTTCCACAAAATGGAGAACTTGCAGTCCTTCCGGCAGCAGAGAGTGGCGGAGACCTATATACTGTAAAAGAGTATGGAGATTTTATCTTCCGCTTTGAATTTAAGCTTACTCATGGAGCTAACAATGGTGTCGGAATACGCTCCCCCGGATATGGAGATGCTGCATACGAAGGGATGGAGATACAGATTATTGACCACGCTAATGCCATCTACCAGCCTTGGATTGAAGATTACCAGTGCCATGGCTCTGTTTACGGCATTATTGCTCCTCATGTTTTTGATGCTCTGCGTCCTATTGGGGAGTGGAATGAAGAGGAGATTTACTGTAAAGGGACATATATCCGAGTTACCGTAAATGGTCAAGTTATCACTGAAGGGGATATAGCAGAAGCCTCTAAAAATGGGACTCTTGATAAAAGGGAGCACCCCGGACTCCTTAGAAAATCGGGATATATCGGCTTCCTCGGGCATGGCTCTGAACTTTGGTTAAGAAATATAAGAATTAAAGAATTAAAATAGTATATTTGTGTTTATTAAAATCTAAAATCTATTGCGTATGAAACATGATAATATCTCTCGCAGAGACTTTCTTCAGAAAAGTGCTATGGTAACAGCCGGAGCTGTGCTTGCCACCACCCCTATCTTAGGAAAGATGGCCAATTCTGAACCTCAAAAAAAGGATAAGAAAAAGAAGCAAGCTGCTAATGACAGACTAAATATTGTCGGCATCGGTATCGGAGGACGTGGTGGTGGAGTTGTTTCTGAAATGAAGTCTGAAAACATCATTGCTCTTTGCGATGTGGACTGGAAATATTCAGAAAAGAAGTTCTCTGAATTCCCTGATGCTAAAAGGTACAAAGACTTTCGAAAACTTTTCGATGAAATGGGGAGTCAGATAGATGCCGTAATAGTAGGGACAGCCGACCATACTCACGCAGTAATCGCTGCTCAGGCTCTTGCAATGGGGAAACATGTCTATTGCGAAAAACCTCTTACTCACTCTGTTTATGAAACTCGACTCCTAACCAAACTTGCAGCCAAACATAAAGTAGCCACTCAGATGGGTAACCAAGGAGCTTCAGGAGAGGGGATTCGTCAAGTTTGTGAAACTATATGGAGTGGAAGGATTGGTGAAGTTACCCGCGTGGAGGCTTTCACTGACCGTCCTATTTGGCCCCAGGGGCTCGAAACTCCCGGTGCAGTTCATACTATTCCCGACACTTTGGACTGGGATTTATTTATAGGACCTGCCAAATATCGCCCTTATAACAGTCTCTATCACCCTTGGAACTGGAGAGGATGGTGGGATTTCGGAACAGGTGCCCTCGGAGATATGGCTTGTCATATTATGCAGCCTATAACCAAGGCATTGAACCTTAAATCACCTATTGCAGTTCAAGGAAGTTCCACAAATCTTATGGTTGACTGCGCACCAAATGCTGAAAAAGTTAAATTTATTTTCCCTGCACGAGACAATATGCCCCGCGTAGCAATGCCTCAGGTGGAGGTTACCTGGTATGACGGAGGTCTTGTTCCCGAATACCCCGAAGGGTGGCCCGCAGGACGCAGCATGAATGACTATGGTGGAGGGTGTATCTTTTATGGCACTAAGGATGTCTTGATTTGCGGGTGCTACGGAGTTCGTCCTTGGCTCCTTTCAGGAAGAGAGATCCCTAAAGCTACCATGACAAGGGAAGTTCCGGATGGAAACCACTACACTGATTTTATTCGTGCTTGTAAAGAGTCCCCTGAGAGTAGAATTCTTACTGCTTCCGATTTCAGCGAAGCCGGACCTCTAAATGAGATGGTAGTAATGGGGGTTCTAGCTGTAAGATTACAAGGACTCCAAAGAGAACTTTTATGGGATGGTGACAATATGAGATTTACAAATATCTCTGCCGATGACACCATAAGAATGAAGGTAAAAGATGGGTTCTCCATACATGAGGGACACCCTACTTTTAACCATGAATACACTGATGCCATTAATGCTCAGGCTTTTGCAGCCGAGCTAATTAAACACACTTATCGTGATGGATACTATTTACCTGATATGCCACTTTAAAAATTTTTAATAAAATGAAACGATTTACTTATATAACTTTATCAATTATTTGCATCTCTGCACTTATGTTTACTTCTTGTAATAATATGGGAAAGAAAAAAGAGGCTGAAAAAGACTCCAATGTTATCGTCCTTTTTGACGGAAATAGTTTTGATGGATGGCGCGGATATAACCGTACCGACATACCGGGAGCTTGGACTATTGAAGATGGTTGCATTAAAATCAACGGTTCTGGTCGTGGTGAGGCAGGTGCTACTAATGGAGGAGATATTATTTTCGACCAAAAATTCAAAAACTTTGAACTTACTCTCGAATGGAAAGTGGGTAAAGGCTCAAACTCCGGTATCTTCTATCTTGCTCAAGAGGTTCCCGATCAGCCCATTTATATCTCTGCACCTGAGTATCAGATTCTAGACAACGAGAACCACCCCGATGCTAAACTCGGAGTAGATGGAAACCGTGCCTCTGCCTCTCTTTATGATATGATCTCTGCAGTTCCTCAAAACTCAAAACCTTGGGGAGAGTGGAACAGTGCTAAGATTCTTGTTTATAAAGGGACTGTGGCTCATTTCCAAAATGGAAAACAGGTTCTCGAATATCACCTCTGGACACCTCAGTGGGAAGAGATGCTTAATAATAGTAAATTCAGTAAAGAGAAATGGCCCATAGCGTATGACTTACTTATTAACTGTGGTGGAGAGAATCATGAGGGATATATCGGACTTCAAGACCATGGAGACGATGTTTGGTATCGTAATATCCAAGTTAAAATATTGGACTAAATAAATATGAGGAAAGTGTTAATAATAGCCACGGCAGTATTAGCTGCTGCTGTGGCTTTTTCTTCTTGTAAAAGGGAGAACAAAAAAGAGATAGGGCTTCAACTTTACTCTATCCGTACAGAGATGTCATCTAATCTTCAGTTGGCTTTACAAGGTGTTGCTGATGCCGGTTATACTTTTGTTGAGGCTGCCGGATATAATTCAGAGCAGGGGACATTCTATGATTTATCCCCCGCCGACTTTACAAGATTCTGCAATGTGAAGGGACTAAAATTCCTCTCCTCGCACACTAATGGACCTGACCCTAATGTCTCTACCATGGAGGAGTGCCTTTCATGGTGGACAGGTACCATCTCCGTCCACAAATCCGCAGGGGTAAAATATATTGTCCAGCCCTCATTGAAAAGTACTGCTTATGAGTCACTTGCAGGTCTTAAAGCCTATTGCGACCTCTTTAATAAAGTAGGTGAGAAATGTAATAATGAAAAGATAAAATTTGGATACCATAATCACGACAGAGAGTTTACTACTTGGTTTGACCCTGCAACAGGTCTCCCTTGCGAATCTACTCTCGAAGGTGCCATCCGTATGTATGACTATATGCTTGAGAATACCGATCCTGAAAAAGTGTTTTTCCAAATAGACCTCTATTGGATACAAGTAGGGGGTGCATCAGCACTCGATTACTTTGAAAGATATCCTTCTCGTTTCGAGTTATGGCATGTAAAAGATGACTTAGAAGTAGGAGCGTCCGGAAAGATAGACTTTGAAGCAATATATAAAGAGGCTGCAAAATCAGGCATGAAATATCAAATAGTGGAACAAGAGGCATTCTCCGAAAACATGACTCCACTTGAAAGCATAAAGGTTTCTCGCGATTTTCTGCAAAATGCAGAATATGTAAAATAGCTTACTTAGATTTTCTTTTAGGAAGAAGACCATACCCTTCGCGTTTATTCCAACGGCGATCAAGGATTTGATTTAAAGTCTTCTTATCTCCTATGGTGGGGAGATCGTGCTTATTGGCATCCTCTAAAAATCTCCACGCATATTCGGAGGCAAAAGCAGCATCTCTAAAGGTAGGGAGTTCAGGGTGTAGTCCATTCTGACCTGATAGTTGATTAGAGGTACCAAGTGCCTCTATCGACATTCTGAACTGCTCTAATAAAACATCTATATTCTTATCTCCAAACTCCTTTTCGAGAATTACGGTCTTATTTACACCATGAAGCTCCAACTTAGCATTTTTAAAGTCGTGAATCATCCTCGCAATCCCCTTAGTACCTATAATATCATTGTATGAAAAATGGGTCAGATCTTTGGCTAACTGTCCATATACATGCCCTTGGGTAATATCGAATACCACCCCATTCTCAAATGTGCCGTGACACTGTAACCACCATGGCTCTCCATAATCCCAAAAATCCAATGCCTGAGCATGCCAAGTCTTAAACTCACTCTCGGCCAACCATCTTGCCAAATCTACATAATGCATCCCGCAATCATGAAAAGCAGGTCCTTCAGGTGCATGTCCTTCACCAGGAGCCAAACCGGGAGTCATGTGGCAAATCCTTACTATCGCCAGCTCCCCTATCTCCCCTGAATCTATAAAGTTATGAATCTCCTTATTAAACCAGGCATTCCTCAACGAAAGATTTACAGTCGCTAATATCGGCGCATTCTCTACAAGCCTTACTATCGCCCACTCCTTCTCTATCTTATCAGAGAGGGGTTTCTCTGATATTATATGTTTTCGCGAGGCTATGGCTGCTTCAATCTGATCATAACGAGAATCTGCCAATGCAGCGAGAATAACCACTTGAACAGTAGGGTCTGAAAAGATAATAGATTCATCTTGTGTTAAAATGGAGTCGGGGGATAACTGTTTAGCAACCAATAGAGCATCTTCATCCCTATCGCATATATATTTAGCCACCCATGTATCGCTATTCTGCATCTCCTTAAGATACAGTTCTCCCATCCTTCCAAAGCCGATAATTGCTGCATTTATTTTCATTCTGCAAAGTTAGAAAAAATATATATTCTAACAATCTTAAATATTTTGCTATCTTTATAGATTAAACATAAAAAATCTTAAAAAATAAATATCAGACATTATGACAACAAAATCTCATAACGCCTTTAAAACAGCATTAGCTTTATTTTTATTATGCTGCTCATTTTCACTCTCGGCACAGACTCGACAGAGCTACCTGCTTGAAAAGAACTGGAAGTTCGCTCGTACAGACGAAGCTACCCAAATGAATAACGACTATGATGATAGTAAATGGCAGAGTGTCACCGTGCCTCACGACTGGGCTATTTATGGACCTTTTAGTTCACAAAATGACCGTCAGCACACAGCTATCGTTCAAGATGGGCAGAAAGAGGCTCTCGAACATGCCGGTCGCACAGGGGGTCTCCCATTTGTGGGGGTGGGGTGGTATCGTAATAGCGGTAATCTCCCTGCTTATCAAGAGGGGAAACGAGTTACAGTAATTTTCGATGGTGCTATGAGTCATGCTCAAGTATATGTTAATGGTAAAAAGGTGGGGGAACACCCTTACGGATATAATACATTCTTCTTCGATATTACCGACTATCTCTATCGCGACAGCAAACCTAATGTTTTAGCTGTAAGGCTTGAGAACTTTGTTGAGCAGTCGAGATGGTACCCCGGAGCAGGAATTTACCGAAACGTTCATGTCATAGTTACCGATGATGTTCATATTCCAGTATGGGGAACCTATATTACCACCCCTGTCGTGGAGAAGAGTTTTGCCAAAGTAAATATCAAAACTAAAATCACATATCCTGAGGGGGTTAAAGCGAATAATCTAAGACTAAAAACCACCCTTTTAAATAATCGTGGAGAGAGAGTTGCTACCACAGAGACACCTCTTACAAAATTTGACAATGATCAATTCGAACAGACAATGGTGGTCGAGAATCCGGAGCTCTGGGATTTGGAGACCCCTACCCTCTACAAAGCCATCTCTACCCTTTATTCAGGGGAACGCAAAACTGATGAATACACCACCACTTTCGGTATTCGCACCATTGAGGTAATTCCCGAAAAAGGATTCTTCTTAAATGGCAATAAAGTTCAATTCCAAGGGGTCTGCAACCACCACGATTTAGGTCCCTTAGGTGGTGCTGTAAATATGGCTGCAATTCGCCGTCAGGTGCGTATTATGAAAGATATGGGGGTCAATGCCATTCGTACCTCTCACAATATGCCTGCCCCTGAACTGGTTCAGGCTTGTGATGAAATGGGGATGATGGTTATGGCTGAAAGCTTCGATGAGTGGAAAACACCGAAAGTAGCAAATGGTTACAATAAACTCTGGGACGAGTGGGCAGAAATAGATATGACTTACCTGGTACGCCATTTCCGCAATAACCCTTCGGTGGTTATGTGGTGTATCGGCAATGAGGTTTCTGAGCAGGGGGATGTCCTTAATGGTTCTAAACGGACACGTTTTCTAAGGGATATATGCCACCGCGAAGACCCTACACGCCCCGTTACCAATGGATTAGACAACCCTTATGATACACCTGTTAATAACATGGCCGGGATATTAGATGTGGCAGGGTTTAACTACCGACCACACCTTTACCACGAACATTACAAGAAGCTCCCTCAACAAATCGTTCTCGGCACCGAAACAGCCTCCACTGTCAGCTCACGCGGGGTCTATAAATTCCCTGTGGAGCGTAAGTCGATGGCAAAATACTCCGACCACCAGTCCTCCTCATACGATGTAGAGCACTGCGGGTGGTCAAACCTTCCTGAGGATGATTTTATCCAGCACGAAGATCTATCTTATTGTATAGGAGAGTTTATCTGGACAGGGTTCGACTATATCGGAGAACCCACCCCTTATTATAGTGACTGGCCATCCCACACCTCTCTATTCGGAGCTGTGGACCTCGCGGGGATTCCGAAGGATCGTTTTTACCTCTACCGCAGTCATTGGAATAAAAAAGAGAATACCCTCCATATCCTCCCTCATTGGAACTGGAAGGGGCGTGAAGGGGAGGTAACCCCCATCTTTGTCTATACCAATTACCCCTCCGCAGAACTCTTTATAAATGGAAAAAGCCAGGGAAAACAGACCAAAGATCTCTCCATAAAAAGAGATGGAAGCGACAATGATGAAGCCCGTAAAAACTTTGATCGCCAAAAGCGTTACCGCCTAATGTGGATGAACACCAAGTACGAACCCGGAACGGTAAAAGTGGTGGCATACAATGAAAAAGGGGAGGCAGTTGCCGAAAAAGAGATTAAAACTGCCGGTAAGCCTGCACGAATTATCCTTACTCCCGATAGAACAGAGCTTACGGCAAACGGTAAAGATATATCTTTTATAAATGTGAAATTAATAGATAAAGAGGGAAATTTCTGCCCAACCGATGAGCGTGAAATCTCCTTTACGGTCGAGGGAGCAGGGAGTTTCAAAGCCGTTGCCAATGGGAACCCCTCCTCCTTAGAGTCTTTCCAAACCCCTAAAATGAAACTCTTTAGCGGACAACTCACACTCCTAGTGCAAGCCGCAGAACAAGGGGGTAAGATAACCATCACCGCCAAAGCAAAAGGGGTGAAGGAGGCAAAAATAACTATTGAGGCTCGCTAATTTTATTTGTTATATCTAAATTCTGCAATATTACTATCGGAAGAGCGCCATACAGCGTAGATAAAATAACAATCTTTACTAAGTCCTAATAATCCAATTTCATTTTTATTAAGCTTAGTGACCATTGTTTCGAACTCTTTTTTGGCAGCCTTGTCGGTCTCTTCTTGACTACTACCTGAATATATCTTTGTTTGATTATTCTGACACCCTTTACTTACTAAGTAGCTCTCTATCTTTGCCAGATCGCCTAGGGTTCCACCATAAGAGCTAATCCCTACATTATACGCTTCTTGAATAGTTGTTTTTTCCTCACACCCTTGTGCAATAAATATGAGTGCCAAAATTGAAAATAAGTAAATGATTTTTTTCATTTTTTTGTTTTTTTGATATGAATTTCGGGTAGTATTATTTATATAACCACTACCCTATTATTAAGATCTGGAAATAGTAGACAAGTACTCCTGAGAGATAACCTAATAGGGCTATCCAGGAGAACTTTTTAAGATATGTGAAAAAGTTAATCTTCTCTATCCCCATAACCACAACACCTGCTGCTGAACCGATTATAAGGATACTTCCCCCAACCCCTGCACAATATGCAAGTAGTTGCCAAAAATGTCCGTCAACCATAAAATGCGCCATATAAGCAGGGTCGGCGAAAGTTGAAAGGGTTGCCGGATCTACTACCGGATACATCCCCATTGCCCCTGCCACAAGCGGAACATTATCCACCACAGCTGATAGGAGTCCTATTAAAGTGGTAATAGCATAGACATTCGGAAGCTTATCATCAAGATAATTGGCGAACATGGTAAGAATATTTCTCTCCTCAAGGGCGGCAACTGCCATTAAAATACCGAAGAAGAAGAGAATTGTAGGCATATCTATATGGGTTATCAGATGAGAAACCCTGAGTTTAGAATACTCTTTAACCTCCCCTTTCCTGCGATATAATAACTCTGTATATATCCACAAGATAGAGAGTACCGCCATAATTCCCATATAAGGAGGGAGCCCGGTCGTGGATCTAAGAACAGGAACCATAATAAGCCCTATAACACCTATCCAAAAGACAATAGTTTTCTCTCTCGGATCGATAGTGGAGACTCCGTTTGCACCATTAGGGTGATTTATTATCTCCTCTTTTTTACCCTTCATCATAAATGAAATTATAATTAACGGGATAAACATCGAGAAGAGAGAGGGGAGAAATATCCCTGTAATGGTATTAAGAGAGGTTATATTCCCTTTTATCCAGAGCATAATGGTCGTAACGTCTCCGATAGGAGAGAATGCCCCCCCTGAATTGGCTGCAAAAATAACCATACAGGCAAACATAAATTTACGCTCTTTATCAGCTATCAGCCTCCCAAGAATCATAACCATAATAATGGCTGTGGTCATATTATCCAAAATAGCCGAGAGAACAAATGTCACGAAAGAGATAATCCAAAGTAATTTCACACTACTATTCGTTTTTATCCTTCTGGTAACTATAGAGAACCCATCGTAGCTATCAATAATCTGCACTATGGTCATAGCCCCCATTAAAAACAGTATAATCTCTGCCACATCCGCCAACTGTTCGAGCATAGCCCCCCCTACTATCTCCCCTCTCTCCTCCATAGGGACTCCAATTAAATAAAGTACCCATAAAAGCACCCCTAAAAAGAGCGCTGATGCCGCCTTATTTATATGTACTTTGTGCTCAAAAGCTATAAATAGGTAACCTATTATAAAAATAGAAATCATTAAAATCATAACTCTGTTTTTTAAAGAAACGCAAAAATACAAAAGAATGTTATGCGAAAAAACTATATTTGCTCCCTAATTTATGAAAGGTGAACTAATTTCATTGACAGTAGCCCTGATGTGGACGGGAAGCGCACTCTTTTTCGAGTACGCAGGGAGAGCTATTAAAGCAGTCAACCTTAACCTTATAAGGCTTATTTTTGCTCTCTTTCTTATCGGAATCATCCTCTTTTTTATAAACGGCTCCCCCTTCCCTCAATATGCAAATGGAGAGGTCTGGTTCTGGATGTCCCTCTCCGGTTTTGTGGGATTTGTCTTCGGGGACTTCTTCCTTTTCTCCTCTTATAGGACAATACCGGCAAGAGTTACACAATTAATAATGACCCTCGCTCCCCCATTTTCTGCCTTAGCAGGATTTATTCTTCTTGGGGAACGTATCTCAATAAATACTATTTTCGGAATGATAATCACCCTCTTAGGGATAGCACTCTCCATCCTAAAAAGAGGTTCTAAATCAAACAAAGAGGAGGTAGAAGTCTCCCCTCCTATAGCCGCTAACTATCCGATAATAACAAAACCCTCCTTTTCAAGATTTAATAAATCTGATAATAATATTCACCTCGAACTCCCCGTAAAAGGGGTTCTCTTCGCACTCCTTGCAGCTGTCGGTCAAGGGGTGGGGTTAGTGCTCAGTAAAATAGGGTTACTTGCATATAAAGAGAGTGTCCCTGAACTCTCCTCCCTCTACACCTCATTAGCAGGTACCCAAATAAGAATAATAATAGGAATTATCTCTTTTACGATAATTATCGCGTTTATAAAAAATGGATTTAAAGGGTTCTTCGCCTCTTTTAAGGCAAAAAAGAATGTCGCGGCTGCCTTTGGTGGCTCGATTGTAGGACCTGTTATCGGCGTTACCCTCTCACTCCTGGCGGTTCAATACACAAACATCGCTGTCGCCTCCACCATAATGGCATTAGTCCCAATTATCATTATTATCCCCGACTGCCTGATATATAAACGCCGAGTAACTTTTATAGAAGTCCTCGGCGCTATAATAAGTGTTGCCGGAGTAGCAATCCTACTAAGTAGCAGATAATCTTATTTCTCTAATCTCCTTTCTATAAGGAATGCAGATAAAAGTCCGATCCCCCCGAATAATAGTGTGGAAGCACCATAGATTAGCCCCTCCATTCTTGAAACCCTCCAAGTGTCACCTGAGCTTATCAACCCTCCGGAATAAGAAACAATAGCGTAACCCACTAATAGTCCCAAACCTATCCCCATTAAAAGAAGCCCCACCTTTAGTCCCCAATATTTATTTGAGTTCCCAAAGATTTTAGCTAAATCGAGATTATTCTCCTTTGAAAGGTCCATCTTATCGATTTTGTCCACAAGAATAATTCTCTCTTTTCTATGCACAAATAGTTCTATTACTTTGTACATTACGATAAAAATAATCGCTACTACGAAAACTTGATCCATATCCATAAATAAAAAATTAAATTGTTATTGATTTTCTGTTTCTGCTCTTTTGACGAGCAACTCCGGAAAAAGTTACAACTATTTTTATTGTAACTTTACAACTCATATTGCGTCTATATATTAAAGTATGGAAAAAGAAAAAGAGGAAGATATCATAAGGAGAGTCAGAGCAGGAGAGACAGAACCTTTCCGTCTCTTGGTGGATGCTTACAGGGAGAATATCTTCGCTCTTATAATCAAGATGTTAGGAAAGAGAGAAGATGCAGAGGAGCTTACTCAGGATGTCTTTGTAAAAGCCTTTTTTTCTCTTGATAAGTTTAGAGGGGACTCATCTTTTTCCACTTGGCTATACAGAATCGCCTATAATATTACCATTTCCAAACTAAGGAAAAAAGAGAGATTGACCTTTAGCGATTCAATAGAGAAAATGGGGGACTCCCCCTCTTGGGAAGAGGAAGAGGTGTTAGATAAAATGATTAAAGAGGAGAAATTTGAAAAAATTGAGGTAGCTTTGCAGAGCATTACATCGCAGGAGAGATTTTTAATAATCTCGTTTTACGAGGGGGGGAAAAGCCTCAAAGAACTAACCGAGATTACAGGAATGTCCCTCTCAAATGTGAAAATTAAGCTTTTTAGAATTAAAAAGAAGTTATATGATGAGTGTAGAAAAATATAGTTTGCCGACAGACTTCACAGACCGTGTAATGAAGAAGATCGTGGCAGAGAAGAGAAGAAGAGAACTCTTTTCTACCATCTCCTATACCATTTTATTCTCCGGAGTCTTTACCGCTATATTGGCTGTTTTAGAATATTTAAAGATTATCTCTTTCAAGACCTTGTTTAACTCTCTGGTTGAAACCACAAGTTCCATATTTATTTCTCTTTCTAATTATTCACTACACCTCCCCTTTTTAAACGAAGTGAAAGAAATATTTTTCTCAAATACTCTAATCGTAATAATTTCTTTCAACATTCTTATAATTTCGGTTTTTTGTCGTCTTCTTACAAGGAAGTTGTAATTTTATACAATGGCTTTCTTAAGAATACTAATATCTTTGCACCGAGTTAATATTTAGTAGTTCTTTCAAGGATATTATTCAACATGTGGGAATGTTATAATAATCCTAAGTTAATTATGTCGCAATAAAAACGCCTTCTAATCTATTAGAGGCGTTTTTTAATTTTAAACTATATTTGTACCGTGAAACAGATTTTATTACACTCCTGCTGTGCTCCCTGTTCGGCGGCTATTCTCGAATGGCTGCTGCAGAATGATTATAAGCCTACCATCCTCTTTTTCAATCCAAATATTTTCCCACGCGAAGAGTATGAAAAGCGTAAATCTGAGCTTGTACGCCACGCAGAATCACTTGGTGTTGATTTTTTTGATGGGGATATAAATGCAGCAGAAGGGAATGAGACCTCAGAAACTTGGAACTCCTACCATGAAGATTGGAAATCCAAAGTTTGCCACCTTTCAGAAGAGCCTGAACGAGGGGAGCGTTGTCTTAATTGTTTTAAAATAAGACTTGAAGCGACTGCCGCCTTTGCCGAGCAGCACGGGTTTGATATATTTACCACCTCGCTACTCTCTTCGCGATGGAAAGATATTAATCAGATTTTCGAGGCAGGAAGGTATGCAGCCTCCCTCCACCCAAAAACCACTTATTGGGAAAAAAATTGGCGAAAAGGGGGTCTTTATGAGAGACGGAACCTTCTCGCCAAACAGTTTTATAATCAGCAATACTGCGGTTGTGAATATAGTATGAACTCTATTTCTCCTTCATATAACCGTACCTGTAGTCAGTAGAGGGGACAAATGTCTCTTTAATGGTGCGGGGGATAACCCAACGGATAAGATTAAACTCTCCACCCGCCTTATCATTGGTACCTGATGCACGAGAACCTCCAAAAGGTTGCATACCGACTACGGCACCTGTCGGCTTATCATTAATATAGAAGTTACCGGCAGCATAACGGAGCTCATCCGAAATCTTTTGAACAGCCACTCTGTCTCTTCCGAACACAGCCCCTGTAAGTCCATAAGGGGAGGTAGTATTACAGAGATGAACAGCCTCTTTTAGATTATCATCCCTATAGACATAAACAGTAAGAACCGGACCAAAAATCTCCTCCTCCATAGACTTGAAATGAGGGTTTGTGGTAACTATTACTGTCGGCTCTATGAAATACCCTTTAGATTTATCATACTTCCCACCCATGACGATTTCTGCCTCTTTTGATTCACGAGCATATTCGATATAAGAGACAATATTATCGAAAGAGGCTTCGTCTATCACTGCATTAATAAAATTAGAGGGATCCATTACATCACCCATCTTAACTTCTGAGGCGATATCTTGCATCTTCTCTAAAATCTCCCCCCAGAGAGTTACAGGTACATACATTCGAGAAGCTGCTGAACATTTCTGCCCCTGGAACTCGAAAGAACCACAGAAAGCGGCTGTAGCCACCTCCATAGGATCTGAAGAGGGGTGCACGAAGATAAAGTCCTTTCCTCCGGTCTCCCCTGCAAGACGAGGGTATGCTTTATAGATACTGAGGTTTTCACCCACCTGTTTCCAAAGGGAGTTAAAAGTCCCACAAGAACCTGTGAAATGGATACCTGCCAAATCAGGTGATTCAATGGCATGTTTCCCTATCAATGCTCCGCTTCCACAAAGGAAATTCACCACACCTGCCGGAAGACCTGCCTCCATAAAGACCTTCATAAGATAATAGTTAGAAAGGATAGAGGTGGTA
>CAYSND010000022.1:0-8578 GCA_964432305.1 uncultured Muribaculaceae bacterium
GTGAGAGACAAACTGAATTTGTCGCCTCAAAAACAATAGGGGAGAGGACATTTACTATATTAGGGGTAGTCTTGCGGTTAGAGTCATTTCTACTTGCGGAGACTACGACATTATCTAACATAATAGCATCCTGCTCTAACTCAAAGTCCACCTCAATAGTTTTTTTAGATTCTAAGGTAACACTCCTCTCAATGCTCTTATACCCTATTCCGGAGGCTATAACTATATGTTCACCCGTGGGGAGGTTTCTTAATGAATAGTGTCCACCTGCATCACTCATGGTCGATATAGTGGTTCCTTTTATTACAATGGAGATATATGGGATATGCTCACCTGTCTCTCTGTCAACAGTATGTCCGACCATACTTGCATCTGTTAAAGGTCTCTTCTGTTGCTCCTCTGCTCTAACAGTCTGGAAAAATAAAAATGGAAGTATCAATAGTAAAGTCGTTAATCTGTTTGGTTTCATATTGTGTTATTATTAGTTATCTCTTTAAACAATAAGGAGTAACTGCCCCAACGGGAATAAATTTGAATAAATAAAAAAATAATGATATAGATAATTGACGAGGCAGTTACTCGAAATTGCCCCGGAACATTGAAGGAGAATGCACTAACCTATCCGGGACTATTTAATGGCTAATAGAGAGCTTAAAATCAACTTAAAATTCAACTGCAAAGTAAGTGGCTTTCCAATAGCGGTACAATCACTAAAAGTAATGAATTTTAGATGCTCTTTATCACTTGATTTTATTAGAGGAGAATTACTCTAATGGTATAAGTCCTTTAGAAACAGCGTAAATGGTAAGTCCTGCCAAACTTTTGATGCCGGTTTTATCCATAATATTTCTACGATGAGTGTTTACGGTATGGATTGAGATATTTAACCTATCAGCTATCTCTTTATTTGAAAGTCCTTTAGCTAACCATTTTAATACATCGGACTCTCTTTCGGAAAGCTCCTCTTTCTTGCTAAATGAGGAGTTCTGGTTATTAGAGATTAGATTGATTTTCCGAGTAATAGTCGTGATATCATCTGTTATAGAAAAAGAGTCGTCTAATTTATTGAGAAGTGAGGTGTCGAAGAATGAGTAAATTATCCCTATCCAGTAGATATCAGGGAATTGCCTCTTTAACTTATTAAAATCCTGCAGACGATTCTGTATAAGTATGGGATTAATTAAGACCATAGAGACCTCTTTATTTAAGTGTAATGCCTCAATATCGTTCAGATCATCTAAATAGTAGAAATAGTAGTTATGTTCCACTTTGGTTATGGAGGAGGAGAGTCCCTCTGAGAGTACTTTGGAGGGTTCGAGGATAACTATGTTTTTTCTGAATTTATCCATTTTTTCTCCCTTTTTCTATATTCTCAGCGGATGGAATCAATACTTTCTCTTCTATGATGGAGTGCACCTTCAAATCAAACTCAAGTTGGAATAGAGTTTCAAGAAACTTCCTTTTGGTATTGTGTTGATTTTTAATATTAATATGTTTAAGAAAGAGATTTTTAAGATCTGTTACTTTCGTTTCTATATCCGAATGATGGAAAAAGTAATCTCGTACTGAAAAGTTGCAGTTATTTGATTCACCTCCTTCTAATAAGGTGAAGAAATAGGGGAATGCCACCTCATCCTCATATTTTAAGTGCTCAAGAACCTCATTAAAGTAGTCATTGAAAAATTTTTCTATTAGTATAACATCCTTATTCTGACACTTATTGGTTAGCTGTTGGATATACCCAAGTAGTTCAGGATAAATATCCTCTTTGTAAAAAGAGTGGGTGTTTTTAAGAAAGAGGAGGATAGATTTTATCTCCTCGATGGTAAATATCTCCTTCTCGTCAGGGAGAAAACCGTTAAAGAGATTCCCTATGGTGATAAATGCCTTTAGACTAATGCCGTTTTCATTGCAAACTTGTTCAACTGTTTTATTATCGACAGCGCAATCAATATTAAAATGCTGGAGAAAGAGGAGCATTATCGAATTATCATTAATTAAATCCAAAACCCTGCTTTCAGCGATAATATATGTTTTGTATGATCGGTACATAACGAAATTTTCTGCAAATATAAAGTTCTTTTTTTAACTTTGTCTTATGATGCCTCTAAAGACAATATTATCAGTTTTTGCTCTCTTTATCTTTACTTCGAGTGGGTTTACCTCTTTCGCCCAAGAGTTCACCCCACTTGTGGCCCAATATAGTAAGAGGGAGTATAAAGGTTCTAATCAAAACTGGTCTATTTCGCAGTCGTCTGATGGAGTACTCTATTTTGGTAATAATGAAGGACTGATTCGTTTTAATGGTTCAGATTGGAGGTTGTTTAAGATACCAAATAATAAAACAGTCAGATCGGTTTTCGTCTCCAAGGATGATAAAATCTATATTGGCTCATTTGAAGAGTTTGGTTATTTTGAGAAAGATCTTCTAGGGGAGATGCATTATACCTCACTTTCAGAAAGGGTTAAAGATTATAAGATGAAAAATGATGAGATTTGGGATATTTCCGAAAGGGATGGAGCTATCTGTTTCCAGTCTTTTACCTCCCTTTTTATCTATAAAGATTCTACGGTAGTAAACAGAAGGCATCACTTCATCTATATGTTCCCCAACTCCTTTAATCAAAAGGTTTATACCAACACAGCTCAATACGGTTTTTGTGAATTTGACTATAACAAAGGAACCTTTCTCCATATAAATAACTCCCCTATAAAAAAAGGTACTGTAGCTTTATTGCCTTTAGCCTCCTCATCTGATTCTCCCCGTTCACTTCTCGTTACTAAATCAGAAGGGATATTTATTTTTGATGGTAAAGGATTTAAAAGGTTCCAAACTAAAATAGATGATGAACTTTCTCAGTATAATATTAATAAGGCTATCCTTACAAAGGACTCTCTTCTGGTTATAGGGACTATTGATAATGGAGTTATAGCTATAGAGAGGGATGGGGATCAAGTCTGGACTCTTAATACTAGTAATGTTTTGCAAAATAACACTGTTTTAGGAATGTTTTGTGATAGCGAAAATAACCTCTGGTTGGCGTTGGATAAGGGGATATCTATGGTAAAGTTGGGTAATTCTTTAAGATATATTCACTCCTTTTCTCCCTCAGTAGGTTCTATTTATTCTTTAGAATTCCAAGAGCCAAATAATCTATTCATAGCATCCAATCAAGGTTTTTATCGCGCCAAACTAAATATTCATGAGGCAAAAATAGAAGGGATGACTATCGATCCAAAGATTAAGGGACAGGTTTGGAATATTTCGCACTGGGATAATCAGTTCTTCTGTAATAACAATGAGGAGACCTACGAGGTTAATGCTCAAAGCAGTAAAGTACTCTCACCTGTCAAAGGGGGAACCTGTATGAGTCGTGGGAGAATAAATGGGAAGGATGTCTTGGTGCAGGGGACATATAGCGAACTCTGTATCTATCAAAAGAGGGGCAACTCATGGGTATATTCCCATTCAGTGGAAAACTTTATAAACCCTATTAAATTTATTGAAATAGATTACAAAGGGACCATTTGGGCTGCACATCTACATAAAGGGATGTATGAAATTCATCTTTCAGATGATTTATTACGCATCGAATCGATTAGAGTCTATAACTCTTTATCCGGGGAGGAGGCTCTACCTATTAATCTCTTCTCCCTTAACAACAGAGTGGTCTTTACAGATAAAAATGGTTTTTACACTTTTGATGACTTAAAAAAAGAAATTATTCCTTTTCACTCTTTAAATACCTCCTTAGGTCAGTTTGCTTCCTCTTATCGTATCTGTCCATTTAAAACTAATTACTACTGGTTTATCTCCCCTGATGAGGCTGCCTTGGTGAGATTTAGTAGCGATACTACAGAGGTTCTCGATAGAATTCTTTACTCCTCATTTACAAATCAAACTGTAGATAACCATCAATTTATCTTCCCTATAAATAGTACCACTGCTCTTTTAACCCTTGAAAATGGGCTTGCACTCTATGAAATAAAAGAGGCAAATACTTTTAAAGGTAATTATCCCCTCCAAATCGATAGAGTCTCAGTCTATAATCGTAGCTCTTCTGAAGCCACTCTTATTCCCAACCAAAACATTTCAGGTGATAATAAGGTAAAGTATAGTTTTAATAATATTAGATTTTCAGTTTTCTACCCTATATACTCTTCTTTAGATGACTTCAAGTACCAATACCGTCTTAAAGGGATGGATACCACATGGAGCAAAGGGAGTACTTATAATATTAAAGAGTACAACTATCTCCCTTCTGGTGATTACTCCTTTGAGGTTCGTGCAGTAACTCGTAATGGTCAGGAACTCTCTAGGGTAAATTATTCTTTTACTATAAAATCCCCCTTTTATTGGGATTGGTACTCCAAAATTATCTATTTATTTCTTCTATCCTCTCTCATCTATTTAACATTTTGGATAGTAAGAAGAAGGTATACCATTAAGAATGAAAAGTGTAATCGCGAACAGGAGGAGTTGAGAATTAAAGAGATAGAGAAGCGAGAGCAACAGATAATAGCATTAAAAAACGAGAAATTAGAGGCCGAATTAGAGTTAAAGACTAAAGAACTTACACTCTCAACTATGACTCTTATTAATAAAAATCAGCTTCTTATCTCTATAAAGAGTGAGGTAATCGAGCAGAAACAGCTTTTAGGGAAACAATATCCAAATAAATATTATGATAGGATGATCCGCCTGCTTGACAGTAACATTACATCCGAAGAGGACTGGGCTACCTTCCAGTTAAATTTTGATAAAATTCATGGTAACTTTTTCTCAAACCTCAGACATAATTATCCTGACCTTACATCCAACGACCTAAAGCTATGTGCCTATCTTCATCTTAATCTTTCAAGTAAAGATATAGCTAACCTTATGAACATCTCACTCAAAGGTGTCGAGGTAGCTAGATATAGAATCAGAAAGAAAATAGGACTTTCTTCTGATAAGAGCCTAACTGAATTTATGATGGAATTCAAATAGTTAGAAGCTACTGTAGTGGTGAAATAGGGTCTCCTTTTCTTCTGGTTTTTCTTAGTAGTATTTTAATTGGGTTGACACCAATTCTTTATTGTGTTATCTTGCTTAAAATTTTATTAATATTTGATTACACAGCGCTGCTATGAAGATTACCTTAAGATCATTTGCCGTTTCATTCTTTATTTTATTATTTTCATCATGTTCCTCACATAAGGGGAACCCTAATGATATAAAGATAAGAAAGAGTGTGGATTCTCTTTTGAGTCTAATGACACTCCAGGAGAAGATCGGACAGATGGTTTTATATACAAGTGATTGGGACATGACAGGTCCTACTATCAGAGAGGGGTATTTAGATGATATAAGAAAGGGTAATTGTGGAAATATCTTCAATGCTCATACTGTGGAATATACGAGAATGCTTCAGAAAGTTGCTGTAGAAGAGTCGCGACTTGGTATTCCGCTCCTATTCGGTTATGATGTTATACATGGACATAAGACTATTTTCCCTATCTCTCTTGGTGAATCTGCTTCTTGGGATATGAATGTAATAGAGTTATCAGCAAGGGTTTCAGCCACAGAAGCTGCTGCCTCAGGTCTTAATTGGACCTTTGCCCCTATGTGCGATATCACTGTTGACCCACGTTGGGGTAGAGTCTCCGAAGGGGCAGGGGAAGATCCTTTCCTCGGTTCCAAAGTGGCTGCTGCCAGGGTAAGGGGTTTTCAAGGGAGAGATAATAACTTAGGTGATACCACGACGATTTTAGCTTGCGTTAAGCATTTTGCCGCTTATGGTGCGCCTCAGGGAGGAAGAGATTATAATACTGTCGACATGTCGAGAAGAGTATTTCTCGACTACTATCTTCCTCCTTATAAAGCTGCCTTAGATGCCGGTGCAATGAGCGTTATGACCTCTTTTAATGAGTTGGATGGGGTTCCTGCCTCGGCAAATGACTATCTTTTAACTAATCTCCTAAGAGATAGTCTTAATTTCAAAGGATTTGTAGTGAGCGATTATACCTCTATAAATGAGATGGTGCATCATGGATATGCTAAAGATGATTCAGAGGCTGCTCTTCTCTCATTTAAGGCAGGGATGGATATGGATATGCAGGGTGAACTCTTTGCCAAATACCTTATAAATTATGTAAAAGAGGGGAAGATTAAGGAGAGTGAGATAGACAATGCTGTTAGACGAATATTGACTACTAAATATTTACTCGGACTTTTCGATAACCCTTACAAATATTGCGACATGGAGAGGGAAAAAAGATTAGTTTATGCTCCAGAGCACCTTGAAGCTGCTCTTTCGGTTGCGAAACGCTCTATTGTTCTTTTGAAGAACGATAGAGCAGTTTTGCCTCTGAAAAAGGGGGAGAAGTTGGCGGTAATAGGGGAGTTGGCGAAATCAAAAAGGGATTTATTAGGGTCGTGGAAGGCGGCTGGGGAGTGGGATAACATTAACTCTCTCTATGATGAACTACTTTTAATGAATGGTAAGGAGAGAGTGCTCTATGCTGAAGGGTGTAAAAAATTTGGAGAAGATAGAAGCGGATTTTTACAGGCTCTAAATGTAGCGAGAGGGGCTGATAAGATAATTCTCGTCATAGGGGAAGATTTTGACTGGAGTGGAGAAGCTGCAAGTAGAACAGATATTAGAGTTCCCGGAGTACAGACAGAACTATTAGAGAAATTAACAGGACTTGGAAAACCTATTGTAGTGGTATTGATGAATGGTCGTCCATTAGAACTTACCCGTGAAAATGAGATGGCAGATGCCATTTTAGAGACTTGGTTTGCTGGTACAATGGGGGGCAAGGCGATTACGGATGTGCTTTTCGGGGAGTATAACCCTTCCGGCAGGCTCCCTATAACATTCCCTAGGTCAGTAGGGCAGGTACCTATATATTATTATGCAAAGAATACAGGGCGTCCTATCTATCTCCCTAATGAAAAGTATAAATCAAAATATCTCGATTGCTCCAATGACCCTCTTTTCCCATTTGGATTTGGATTGAGTTATACCACATTTGAGTACTCTGATATTACCCTCTCTTCAGTAACTCTTTCCCCTAAGGGGGAGATAACAGCCTCTGTAACTGTAACTAATATAGGTGAAATGGATGGTGAAGAGGTGGTGCAGATGTATGTTCGTGATTTAGTAGGTTCTGTTACCAGACCTATAAAAGAGTTAAAGGGGTTTGAAAAAATATTTTTGAAAAAAGGGGAGAGTAGAGAGGTTATATTTTCTATTACCCCTGAGCTACTTGCTTTCCATCGTGCCGATATGACTTTTGCTCCTGAGGCAGGAGATTTTAAACTCTTTATAGGGAGAAACTCAAGTGACCTAAAAGAGACAACTTTTACATTAATTGAATAATAGGTAATAGAATGAAAGGTTTTATCCGAAATTTAGTATTGTCGTTACTCCTTATCTCGTGGAGTGGGTCAATTTATTCTCAGAGAGGGGAGTATGTTGTCCCGGCCAAGATGAGAGGGGTCTCATATCCGGGGCATATTGAACTTAATTGGAAAAATGAAACCGGATTTACTTATGAGATATATCGTAAAGGGGAGAATGAAAGGCGCTGGATAAAACGGGGTGTTACCTCTGAGAATTATTATTTGGATTTTACAGGAGAGAGGAAAACTCCTATTAAATATAGTTATAGAATCTTACCATTTGGACTCTCGATTAAAGATAAGGAGGCAAATAAGTTCGAGATAACTATCGCGGCGACTCCATATAGCGATGAGGAGTTGCTCGATATGACTCAATTCTATACCACTCGCTATTTTTATGACTTCGCAGACCCTCGCACGGGGATGGCGCGGGAGCGGAGCAACGATACTCATGGAAATATTGTTACTACTGGTGGGACAGGATTCGGGATTATGGCTCTAATCGCAGGGGTGGAGAGGGGTTATTTTCCCAGAGAGGGTGCAATGAAAATTATTGCCAAAATCGTAACTTTCCTTGAAACTGCAGAGAGGTTCCACGGAGCTTGGGCTCATTGGTATAATGCCGATAGTGGAGAAGTGTACCCTTTTAGCAAATTTGACGACGGAGGGGACTTGGTGGAAACGGCACTCCTTACACAGGGGTTATTGACCGCAAGGGAGTATTTGAAGCGGGGAAATGAGCAGGAGATTGCTTTAGCAAAGCGAATCACTCACCTGTGGGAGGGGATAGAGTGGAATTGGTACACAAAGGGTGAAGAGGTGCTTTATTGGCATTGGTCTAAAAATTTCGATTGGAAGATGAATCATATTATCAGAGGGCATGATGAAACATTGATAACTTATATACTTGCCCTTTCATCTCCCACTTATCCTATCTCCAAAAAGGTTTATGAGAATAGCTATAAAAACTCCACCTATTATTATAATGGGAAGGAGTATTATGGTATGAAACTCTTCTTGGGAATGGAATATGGGGGACCACTCTTTTTTACCCACTATTCGTTTCTAGGACTTAATCCAAATGGGTTAAAGGATGGACATACAGATTATTTTCAGCAAAATAGGAATCATGCACTTATACATAGGGCATACGCTATAGATAACCCTAAAAAACATAAAGGTTATTTT
>CAYSND010000022.1:8588-17112 GCA_964432305.1 uncultured Muribaculaceae bacterium
CACATCTTTGGGGATTTACCTCTTCTGATGATCCGAAAGTGGGATATACAAATCATCACCCGGGTACTGAGAATGAGAATGGTACAGTTTCTCCTACTGCTGCCCTCTCTTCCATTGTTTATACCCCTAAAGAGTCCATGGAGGTTCTGAAGTACCTCTATTTTGAAAAAGGGGAGAAAGTTTTTGGAAAATATGGGTTTTATGATTCATATAATCCCGGAATGGTGGAGGGGCAACAGGTGGTTAAGAGTTATTTGGCTATTGATCAAGGACCTATTGCAGTGATGATAGAAAATTACAGAAGTGGGTTAATATGGAAATTGTTTATGTCAAATCAGGAGGTGATGCAGTGTTTACGAAAAAATGGATTTACTATAGATGAGAAATAATTATTAGAGATAACATTAAATATAAATATATGAGAAAATTATTAACATTTCTTACCGTTCTTCTAATCATGGGTGTTACCCCTTTGTTTGCACAGAACGTTACCGTTAAAGGTATTGTCAAGGATGCTAAGACAGGGGAGGAGTTGATTGGTGTTACGGTTTTTGACCCAATTAGTAAAAATGGGGTCGCGACAGGTCCTTTTGGAGATTTCTCTATTGTTGTTCCTAAAGGGAGAGATCTGACCGTCACCTGTATAGGGTATAAGGATCAGCATATCCGTGCTACTTCTGAAGAGGTTACCGTTTTATTAGAGGCTGATGCACAGTTTATTGAGGAGGTAGTCGTAGTAGGGTATGGTACGCAGAAGGTGAAAGATATGACAGCACCAATCTCTTCCGTAAAGGGGGGAGAGCTTTCTAAACAGGTGGCATCAAACCCTATGTCTGCCCTCCAAGGGAAGATGTCAGGTGTTCAGGTTATAAATAGTGGAGCTCCGGGTGAAGGTCCTTCAGTTAAAATCAGAGGAGTCGGCTCAATAGGGGATTATAGTAATCCTCTCTATATTGTTGACGGTGTATTTGTGGACAATATTGATTTTTTGAGTAGTGGTGATATTGATGATTTGACAGTTCTAAAAGATGCCTCTGCTGCTGCTATTTACGGCGTTCGTGCTGCAAATGGGGTGGTTTTGGTTACCACCCGTAAAGGTAAAATAGATCAGACGAGCATAAACTTCGAAAGTTATGTAGGTGTGCAGATGCCGAGTAATGTGATGAAACTTGCAAATCGTGAGCAGTATGTGGAGCTTATGAATCTTGCCAATGAGAATACCACAGGGTATGTTCCCAAGGTGGTTTCAAACTACCCTGCATCCACAGATTGGTATAGTGTATTGTTAAGGAATGCTCTTACTCATAATCACTCTTTAGATTTTTCTGGAGCAACTGAAAAATCGAGTTATTCTGTGGGGATAAACTACTATTACCAAGATGGGATTATGGATGCTGTAAATAATTTTGACAGGCTTAATTTCAGAGCCAAATTAGACCAAAAGGTCAATGATTATATTATGGTGGGGGTAAATGCAGTGGTTTCAGATTATACCAAGAAGAATCCTAATAACAATGCCTTCTTTAGTGCATTTGTTAATCCCCCTGTCTATCCTGTTTATGATGACAATAACAGTGTCGCATATCCGGTAAAGTTTGGAGCACCACAGCAATATGCTTACGGTAACCATTATGGTAACCCTTATGCCACGGCCTATTATAATGATAATAAAGAGGATGGACTCAAGTTAGTTTTTTCAGCATTTGCAGAGCTAAACTTAATTAAAGATAAGCTTAAATTCAAGACATCATATAATCTCGACTTTGGTTCTTCCAAAATGAGAAATTATACCCCTGAGTTTCACGTAGGAGGCTCCCAAGGGATTAATAAATCAAACCTCAGTAAATCATTTTATCAGAGTAAAAAACAGATTATAGATAACTTGCTCACTTTTGCGGAGAATAAAAATGACCATAGATATACTTTAATGTTAGGTCAGTCCACCCGTATAGAGCAATATTACGACCTTACAGGGTATGCCCACAATGTCCCGGGAACTGACGATGCTTCTAAATATTTAAAGAATGGCTCCTTCAAAGAGAGATTTGTAAGAGATGGCGGGTCGGTATATCACGGGCTCTCTTTCTTTACAAGAGGAACCTATAATTACAAGGATAGATATTTGGCAACTTTTACCTTTAGAGCAGATGGAAGTTCCAAGTATCAACATAAATGGGGATTTTTCCCCTCCGTCGGGATCGGTTGGAACATGTCCAATGAATCTTTCATGAAAGGGAATTCAAAATTCGAGTTATTAAAACTCCGCGCAAGCTGGGGGATGTTAGGTAATGACAATGTTCCTGCAAACTCCGCAGTTATACTAGGACTTATAGGTATAGGTAGCTCCGGAGTTTTTGGGGACAAATTAGTTGACGGACAAGGGGCCCAAACTGTCCTCCAAAAATACTTAAATTGGGAGGTAGTTACAGAATTTAACATTGGACTCGATTTCTCTCTTCTTAAAAATAAATTAAAAGGGGAGATAGATTATTATAACAGAGTTACCGACAATGCTGTTTTCTATGCCCCTATTGCTTCAGGTGGTGGTGTTGCAGAGTTATTAAGCAATAATGGTAAAATCCTTAATCATGGAGTGGAGTTTAGTCTGAACTGGAGTGATGAGATAAATGACCATTTTAACTATCACATAGGGTGGAATCTTACTACCATTTTCAATAAAGTTACCAGACTGGACGGGAGAGATTTTATCCCCGGTGCCTCTGTAAGGGGTAATTAATCTACAAGAACTTGTGTAGGGTATCCAATCGGTGCGTTCTGGGGTTATGAGATAGATAAGGTTTATAGTAGCGAATCTGAAGCACTCCGTGACCCTGTCAGTCAAGCCATTAAAGACAAGGGTTATTTTAAGTATAAAGACCAGAATGGGGATAATCTAATTAATGATGAGGATAAAGTCTATTTAGGTTCCCCTATTCCATGGCTTATTTCAGGGCTTGACTTAGGGATTAATTATAAAAAAATCGATATATCACTTACTCTTCAAGGGCAGTTAGGTAATAAAGTATTAAATGCCAAGAGAATGAACAGGGATGTCTTTACTGATGGAAACTATGATTTGAATTTCTATAAAAATGCATGGAGAGATGGAAATAAGTCAGAGAAATACCCCTCTCCTGAGGCTTATAACTCAGGATTTATACAGCAAGCCAATAGCTTCTTTGTCGAAGATGCCTCTTATATAAGGATACAAAATGTTCAGATGGGATATACATTTAATAAAATAAAAGGGGTAAAGAGTTTAAGGGTATATCTCTCCGCTCAAAGACCTCTCAATCTCTTCTCTTACAATGGGTTTACTCCTGAAGTTGCAGGTTCCCCCATTAGTAATGGTGTTGACTTCTCAGTTTATCCGATGCAATCGGTTTATACAGCAGGTATTAATATAAAATTCTAATATTGACGGATATGAAACATTATAAAAAAATAATAGTAACACTACCTTTGCTCACATTGATATTAGCTCTGAGTAGTTGCAATGGTTTCTTAAATATTCGTCCTGAGGGTTCTATGACCTCTGAAGGGATGGATTACACTAAGTCTGAAAATATCTTTCTTCCTGTAAGTGCTGCTTATGCAGGGATGAGAGACGGCTCAGCTCACTCGTTTGCTTATATAGGGGCTTTTGAAATTACCTCTGATAATGCAGATAAGGGGAGTACTCCTGAAGATAATCCCACTATGAAACAGTTAGATGACCTTTCATACGATGCTACAAACTCTCTTTTGAATGAACTTTGGGGAGGGTACTACGATATCGTTAGTGGGGCAAACCATGCAATAGAGGAGATGCCTAAATTCGAGGCCAAGATGAATAATGCTGTGAATAAACAATATACGATTGAATGTGCAGGTGAAGCTAAAGTTATTCGTGCTTATGCTTATTTCAATCTCACACGACTTTTCGGAAAAGTTCCAATTATAGACAAGACCCTCTCTTCGGAGGAGTTGGCTGCTAAAAAGCAGGCTTCCACTTCAGAATTATATGATTTTATTGAAAGAGACTTAAAAGAGGCCATAGAGGTTCTTCCCGAGTACTATGATCCTGAGTGGGCAGGGAGGATAAATAAATATACTGCAATGGCTATAAAAGCTAAAGCACATCTTTACCAACAAGAGTGGGACTCTGTTGCTTCATTGACAGATAGAATAATGGCTTCAGGGAGGTATGGACTTATGGATAATTTCCGTGAAGTCTTTTCACTTGCAGGAGAAAATTGCAAAGAATCTCTATTCGAGATTCAGAGTTCCACATTAGGCAAATCTACTGGAGAGAGTGCTTTTATGGAGTATGCTTATGTCCAGGGACCGAGAGGTAATACCCCTTCCAATATGCAAGGGTGGGGATTCTGCACCCCTTCAAATGATTTGATTAGTTTCTTTACAGCCAGGGGAGAGACAGTCAGAGCTGCTACCACTTTCCTCTACCGCGGAACCAAAACTCCCGAGGGAGACAGTATTAAGCATTATTGTGTAAATCCTGTTTATAACGGAAAAGTCTATACCCCTTCCAGAAATAATAAATGGGTCTACAATGGGTATGGATTTGACTATAACATAAGGATTCTTCGTTATTCAGATGTACTGCTGATGTTTGCCGAAGCTAAGTTAAAAGGGGCCACTACGGGAAATAAGAGCGGTATGACAGCACTTGGTGCTCTAAATGCTGTAAGAGTAAGAGTTAAGCTCCCGGCACTTGCCTCCATCACGGTTAAAGATGTGTGGGATGAGAGAAGGGCAGAACTTGCTTTGGAAGAGGATAGGTTCTTCGACCTTATCAGGACGGGGGAAGCTACCACCGCATTGGCATCAAAGGGGTATAAGAGTAATAAAA
The DNA here is from genome assembly GCA_964432305.1 of uncultured Muribaculaceae bacterium. Lineage (GTDB taxonomy): Bacteria > Bacteroidota > Bacteroidia > Bacteroidales > UBA932 > CAYSND01. Next base: position 13,441 of record CAYSND010000022.1, read on the forward strand.
ACAATGTTTTCCCTATACCCGCTAATCAATTACAGTTAAACACTAATTTGAAACAAAATCCGAATTACTAAAACCAGTAAATAATTATTATTAATCACTTTTAAAAACAAAAAAAGTATGAAAAAAGTAAAATTTTTCTCTTTCGTGGCTGTTGCAGCCCTTACTTGCGGAATGGTATTTACCTCCTGCGAGAAAAAACCTGTTGATCCTTATGAAGGAAAGATTAACCCTTCAACTATTGCTCAGACCAATCTAGTTGCTTATTTCCCTATGGAGTCTGAGGCTAAATCTATTGAAATAGGTACAGGCATTACTTATACCAAGAAAGCGGGTGCAGCTGCATTCACAAAGGGACGTAGAGGTAATGGTTATCAGGGGAGTCAGACTGAGGCTTATTTAGAGTATGCTTTGGGTGCTACCAATCCATTTAAAACTATGTCAGAGTTCACCCTTGCAGCTTGGATTAAAGCTCCCGGTACTAGCTCAGGAGCAGCTCAAATTATGCAAATGGATGGTGGTGACGGCTTTATGGGTAATCTTTGCTTTATGCATGAGAGCCAGCAGACTACCGACTCGCTTGATCTTAAACTCTATATTTTTGATTCAAAATCACGTGCATGGAAAGGACAGGATCTTCGCAGACAGAGTAAATTATTCCCAAGTGATAAATGGGTTCACATCGTAGGTATCTATCGTAAAGCTACTTCAACACTTGAACTGTATGCTAACGGTGTATTCGTAGCAAAAGATGCAAGATGGGAAGCCGGCGAAGAAGTTTCTCCAAGACCTCCTTTGGCTGACATTACATTTGGCGATGATATGAGAACCCTCCGTTTCGGTGCATGGGCACAGCAAGTTGCCGGCAAACCTGAAGGTTGGATGACATATTACAAAGGTCTTCTTGATGAGGTTCGTATCTATAACAAAGCTCTATCAGAGACTGAAATCAAAGCACTCTATGCAGCTGAAATTACTGTAATAGATTAATTTTTTCACTTAATTAATGGGCTGTCTTGACTATCTTTGCAGGGCAGCCCATTTTTATTATGAAACAGATCTATTTTATTTTTTTGACTTTAATACTGCTTTTTCCCTCTTGCAACAGAGTGGATAAGCCCCCTATTTTAGCAGAGGTTAATGTCTCCTCAGTTACCATTAATAATCTACCTGCTGTTAATATGGGAACGATTTACAATATTCCTAACGAGGGAGTTACGGTCTCTATACTCTTCTCAGGAAAAATAAATAAGGATAAACTGAATAAGGAGTGGATCTATTTTAGCAATGAAATAATTGACTCCTACGAAATGGTGTCGGATGTAAATCCAAATTCAATAACATTAAGAATTACCAAACCATTAACCAAAGAGACTAAATATTTTTTAAGGGTAGTAAATGTAGAGAACTTAGGGGTGAAAATAAGTGAGCCATATATTACTTATTTCCTTACAGAGCTTGACACTACCCCTAAATTTCCAAAAATAACCGATGAGGAACTCCTTACCAAGGTTCAGAGGGAGTCATTTAAGTTTTTTTGGGATTATGGACACCCCGTTTCAGGACTTGCAAGAGAGAGGAGTGGCTCGGGTGAAACTGTTACCATTGGGGGGTCAGGTTTTGGGGTTATGGCTATTTTAGTCGGGATCGAGAGGGGGTTTATTACTCGAACTCAAGGGTTTGAAAGGCTCAATAAGATAGTCGATTTCCTAAGCCGACCTGAGACCGATAAATATCATGGAGTATTCCCTCATTGGATGAATGGAACCACCGGAAAGGTTATTCCGTTCAGTACTAAAGATAACGGGGCAGACCTTATTGAGACTGCCTTCCTTTTTCAAGGGTTACTAACCGTCCAATCTTACTTTAAGAATGGTAGTGAATCTGAATTAACTCTCTGTAATAAAATTAAAACCTTATGGGAGAAGGTGGAGTGGAGTTGGTTCCAAAAAAATGGTGAAGCGAGGCTCTATTGGCATTGGTCTCCAAATCATAATTGGGATATGAATATGTCTATCTCAGGGTGGAATGAAGGGTTAATAGCTTATGTTTTAGCTGCCTCTTCTCCTACATACTCTATCCCTGTCTCTGCGTATGAGAGTGGGTGGGCTCGCGGTGGTGCGATGAAAAACGGAAAGAAGTTTTATGATATTACTCTTCCCCTCGGAGAAGATAGGGGAGGGCCATTGTTCTTTGCACATTACTCCTTTTTAGGACTTAATCCCACACGACTCTCCGATAAATATGCCAATTATATGGAGCAAAACAGAGCTCACGCCAAAATCAATTACTCTTACTGTGTCGCTAACCCACTCGGTTATTTCGGATATGGGAAAGAGTGTTGGGGACTCTCTGCAAGTGATATACCAAATGGCTATACCGCCTCCTCCCCTAATCGGGATGGTGGAACAATAACCCCGACAGCAGCACTCTCCTCCTTCCCTTATACCCCTACTGAGAGTATGGGGGCTCTCCATTTCTTTTACTATATTATTGGCGATAAACTCTGGGGTGAGTATGGTTTTAAAGACTCATTTAATCTAAGTCAAATGTGGTTTGCAAACTCATACCTCGCCATAGACCAAGGTCCAATTATCATAATGATAGAGAACTACCGTTCCGGACTCCTTTGGAAACACTTTATGGAGCACCCTGATATAATCAAAGGGCTTAATACCCTTGGATTTAGCACTAATTAGTCTCTATTTATTTTTTAGTAAGTCTCTGATTTCTGTAAGGAGAACCTCCTCGTTTGTCGGTTTAGCCGGAGCTGCAGGTGCTTTTTCTTCGTTTCTCTTCGCAGCACTTATCGCTTTGATAAGTAAAAAGACTGCAAATGCAACTATTGTGAAATCGAAACATACTTGTAAAAAGTTGCCGTAGTTTAAAGTTACTGCCGGTGCTCCGTCCATTGCAGCTTTCATGGTGATTTTAAGGTCGGAGAAATTAACTCCCCCAATTAATAGACCGAGGGGGGGCATAATTACATCGTTTACTATTGAAGTTACGATTTTCCCAAATCCTGCTCCGATAATGATACCGACTGCCATGTCGATAACATTACCTTTCATGGCGAAGGACTTAAATTCATTGATAAATTTTCGATTCTTTGTTCTGGTTGTCTCTAAAATGTCTGGTTTTTTCATACTATTATTTGTTATTTATTGTGTTTTAAGTATATCTCCGGAATAGCTTTGGAGTCCCCTTCACGGTTTGCATGATAGTGTGGAGACATAATCTCCACCCCCTCTTCAAAACAGACATCTTGAATGTTTTGATGTAGGCAGGAATAGATAGCGCTTTGTCTTTTAACCTCCTTGGTGTAAGCATTGATTTGGTAGGATACATAAAAATCGTCAAGGCTCGTCTGTAGGACAAATGGTTTAGGGGTTTTAAGTAAAAACTCTGTTCTTCGAGCCGCTTCAATTAATATTTCGTGCATCTTTTTCCAAGGCACATCATATCCTATGGTAACAGTGGTGTGAAGAATCAGACCGTCATTAACAGTTTCACTGCTATAATTTATGGTGTTTCCTGAAAGGAGGGCGGAATTAGGTATGGTAATTATTTCGTTTTTTGGTGTTTTTATTCGTATCACTAAAAGAGTTTTCTCCTCTACGTCGCCAAATACATCCCCTATCTTAATACGATCTCCTATTTTAAATGGTCTCATAT
>CAYSND010000023.1:0-3851 GCA_964432305.1 uncultured Muribaculaceae bacterium
CGGTATCTATGTTGATGCCACCCTCGGCGGAGGAGGGCATACTAAAGAGATTCTTTCTCGTCTCGGTAATAAAGGGCGTGTCATAGTCTTTGATAAAGACAATGATGCTATTCGAAATGCTCCGGATGATAAGAGGGTAATCGTAGTTCACAACAATTTCAGATTCATCCATAACTTTATTAAGTACTATGGATTTGAACATGTTGATGGAATTCTTGCCGACTTGGGGGTCTCATCTCACCAGTTCGACACATCTGAGAGGGGTTTCTCTTTTAGATTTGATGATGCACCTCTCGATATGAGAATGAATATCCTCTCTGAAAAATCGGCTAAGGATATTATTAACAACTATAGGGAGGAGGATCTTGCAAGAATATTTAAAATATATGGGGAGGTGGAGAATAGTAGAAAAGTGGCTAACGTAATATGTCGTGCAAGAGAAAAAGGAAAAATAGAGACCACGGCTGAGCTTTGCAAGGCAATCGAAGGGGTTACACCTGTAGCCTCCGCCAAGAAATATCTTGCCAAAATATTCCAGGCTATAAGAATAGAGGTAAATGGAGAGATGAGCAGCCTTGAGTATTTTTTAAGGGGTGCATTAAAATCATTGAAAGAGGGAGGAGTTCTCTCCATCATTACATATCACTCTTTGGAGGATAGAATGGTAAAAAACTTTTTCCGTTCAGGATCAGTTTATGGAGAGGAGAAAAAGGACTCTTTCGGGAGAAAAATTACTCCGATAAGACCTATAAACAAAAAACCTGAGATCCCCCTTGGAGATGAGATATTTATAAACAGCAGAGCAAGAAGCGCAAAGCTAAGAGTAGCAGAAAAGATAGCATTTAGTTAAAAAAAGGAGATATAATGGCGAAGAAAAATATTATAGGGAACATATTTAGTGGGCAGATTCTACTTCTTCGCGGAGGACTCGCGAAGAATTGGAAATTCGTTATATATATTTTCGTCCTCGTTATAATATACATCTCCATCCATTTCAGTGTTAACGAAACAATGAAGTTGGAGGCAAGAAATGCTGAAACAATTAAAAACTTAAAATCGGAGTATACAGGAAAATATGCAAGGCTACTCTATTTAAGCAAGAGAGGAGAGGTAGAGAGGATGCTTAAAGAGGAGGGCTCTACATTGGTTCCCCCGAAATATCCACCAAAAATAGTAGGAAAAGATGTCAGATAATAAAAACATAGATAAACTCGTTAAGAGATTTCAGTGGATATATATATTAGCCCTTGTGTTAGGGGTTATTGCCATTGCTAAAATCATTAAAGTTCAATACTTTGTTGACAACATTGTGGTTAAAGAGGACTTTTACCGCCTTCAGAAAATAGATCCTAAAAGAGGGTCTATCCTCTCTTGTGACGGGAGACCACTCGCTACCTCTATGCCTTTCTACCAGATTAGGTTGGACTGTACCGCATGCAAAAGTGACTCCCTTTTTAATGCAGAGGTAGGAGCCCTCGCAGAGAAACTCTCCTCATTTTTTCAAGATAAATCCCCAAGTGCCTACAGAGAGAGTATCATAAATGGGAGAAAGAGTGGAAATAAATATATGCTAGTAGGGAATAGGGAACTTGACTATATAGAGATGGAAGAGGCAAGGAAGTTTCCACTTTTCCGTTTAGGGCAGTTTAAGGGGGGGTTAATAGTTGAGCAGAAAAACAAAAGGACTAATCCCTACGGAAAACTTGCATATAGAACTGTGGGGTATATAAATGCAGAGGGGAACGGTGTCGGTATAGAGGGGAGCCTCGATTATAAGTTAAAGGGGGAGGCAGGTCAAAGGACAATGATTCGTCAGTTAGGTGGGGAGTGGATTCCGGTTAATGGGGAGAAGATTATCCCTGCCAAAGATGGTTACGATATTCAAACAACCCTCGATATAGATATTCAAGAGGCTGCTGAAGTCGCCCTTAGAGAGCAGCTTGCTAAGTCAGATGTACTTGAAGGTGCCACTGCTATAGTTATGGAGGTTAAAACCGGTGCTGTAAGGGCTATAGCCAATATGAAAAAGATGAAAGATGGTACTTTCGATGAATCCTACAACTATGCTATCAGAGAGAGAACAGAGCCCGGCTCCACAATGAAGCTTGCTACACTTATCTCCCTTATAGAAGATGAAAAGATAACACTTGAATCCACCATAGATGCCGGTGTAGCCCCATGGATATATGGCACTACTACATTTAGAGAGGCACATCATGGGGGATATGGGGTAATTACTGTAAAACAGGCTCTCGAAAAGTCCTCAAACGTTGCCTTTGCAAAACTCGTAGTGGAAAATTACGGAGATAAACCTGCTGAATTTATCTCACGTCTTCATAACTTAAAAATAGGAGAACGTTTTAATCTCGATATTGAAGGGGAGGTTCCCGGTACCATAACCTCGACAACTGATGCGTTGTGGTCAAAACCGACACTTCCGTTTTTGGGTATAGGGTATGCTATGTTGGTAACCCCTCTTCACACTTTGGTTTTATACAATGCAGTGGCAAATAACGGAAAGATGATGAAGCCCTACTTCGTGGATAACTATCAAGAGAGTGGAAGGATCGTAGAACAATTCTCTCCCCAAGAAATATCGGGCTCTATCTGCTCTAAAAGGACAATAGGGAAGGTACGTGAGGCTTTAAGAGGGGTCGTGGAACATGGAACTGCCAAAAGTTTAGATGATAGCAGATATCATATCGCAGGGAAGACTGGGACTGCACAGATGGCATTTAGTACAGGAGGTTACACTGATAGTCAGGGGAATCGCCGCCATCAAGCCTCCTTTGCAGGTTTTTTCCCTTTTGAAAATCCACAATTCTCCTGCATAGTGGTTCTCTACTCAGGAAGAACAAAAGCTAATTTTTACGGTGGTTCTTGGGCTGCCCCTGTATTTAAACAGATTGCAGATAAAATATATACCTCACACCCTGAGTGGTCTGCACCCATCTCCGGAAAAGATATTTTACCCCCGGATAATCCGAACATAGCGGGAGGTAAGGCTAAAGATTTGGTTTTATCTGTAGGTAAACTCCCCATGAAAAACAAACCTGCCATTAAAGAGAGTGGGTGGGTAGAGATTAGTACCAATGAGACAGGAGAACTCATAGCAGCAAAAGTAGAGATAGAGAAAAACAGAGTCCCCGATGTTACCAATATGGGGTTAAAAGACGCACTCTATATCCTTGAAAATGAGGGGTACAGAGTTTCCTTAACAGGCAACGGAAAGATAGTTTCCCAAAACCCCTTACCCGGGACGGAACTTGAAAAGAGAGGAGTTATAGAACTTGAATTAAAATAAACTATTATGACACTTAGAGAGATATTAAATGGAGTAGAGGTAATAGAGAGTATTGGAGAACTCAGTTCGGAGGTCTCTTTTGTCACTCTCGATTCAAGATGCTGTGTGAAGGATTCACTTTTCGTGGCAATCAAAGGGAGTGACACAGATGGACACGAATATATCGGAAAAGCGTTACAGATGGGAGCAACTGCTGTAGTTTACCAAGATGAAGGAGTTACCCCTTACATTAAAGAGAAGGGGATTACAGCATTCAGAGTAGATAATTCGAGAAATGCACTTGCGCTAATAGCAAATAATTATTTTGAGAATCCAAGCTCCAAACTTCATGTAGTAGGAGTAACAGGTACCAACGGTAAAACTACCATAGCTACACTTTTGTATCAGCTTTTTACCTCTTTAGGGTATGGTTGCGGACTCCTTTCTACCATTGCTAATTATGTTGGAGATGAGAAGTTCCCCACTATAAACACCACCCCTGACCCACTCTCTATAAATGGACTTATGGCAAGAATGGTGGAGAAAGGGTGCCAATATTGCTTTATGG
>CAYSND010000023.1:3861-15986 GCA_964432305.1 uncultured Muribaculaceae bacterium
CCAGGAAAGGGTTGTGGGATTGACATTTAGTGGAGCCATTTTTACTAACCTTACCCATGACCACCTCGACTACCATAAAACCTTTGCCGAATATATCAGATGTAAGAAAATTCTCTTTGATTCTCTCCCAAAAGGCTCCTTTGCACTCGTTAATATAGATGATAAGAATGGAAATATAATGGTGCAGAATACCAAAGCCGATATTTACAGATATTCTGTTAGGAGCAGTGCGGACTTTAAGGTTAAGATAATAGAGAAGAGTATAGAGGGGTCACTCTTGAATATAGATGGAAAAGAGGTTTGGACCCGATTTATCGGGACACATAATGCCCATAATATAGCAGCGGTATATGGGACAGCCATACTTTTAAAAGCAGATAAAGAGGAGACTCTGACTGCCATTAGTGCACTTAAAGCAGTCTCAGGGAGACTTGAGTATATCAAAGGGGGGAATGATATTACCGCAGTGGTTGATTACGCACATACCCCTGATGCACTTGAAAATGTCTCCAGGACACTAAAAGAGATTTGTAATGGGAATGAACTTATTATAGTATTCGGATGTGGAGGAAATAGAGATAAGACCAAAAGACCGGAGATGGCTGAGGTTGCCGAAAAATATGGAGACAAGATAATAATTACATCAGATAACCCGCGATTTGAAGAGCCTGAGGCTATTATTGCAGATATAAAAGCGGGACTTACTTCCAAGGGGAGAGCTAAAACCCTATCTATTACAGATAGAAAAGAGGCTATTCGTACAGCACTAACTGTGGCAAAAGAGGGGTCAATTATACTTGTCGCCGGGAAAGGACACGAAGACTACCAGATAATCAAGGGGGTAAAGAGCCATTTTGATGACAAAGAGATAATAAAAGAATACTTTAACCAAAACCAATAATATGTTTTATCACCTATTTGAATACCTAAAAGCACACTCTGACATACCCGGTGCAGGGTTAATGCAGTATATATCATTCCGTTCGATGGTGGCAAGTGTAACATCCATACTTATTACGATTTTTTTGGGGAAATATATAATAAGAAAGCTACAAAAGAGGCAGATAGGGGAAGATATCAGAGAGTTGGGACTTGAAGGGCAGATCTCCAAAAAAGGGACCCCCACTATGGGAGGAATTATTATCCTTATAGCAATAGTAATCTCCACATTATTAGTAGGCGATCTCACAAATATCTATGTTCAACTCCTCCTTATAACCACACTATGGTTAGGAACAGTCGGTTTTATGGATGACTATATTAAAGTATTCCGTAAAAACAAAGAGGGGTTAAAACCTAAATATAAGATTTTGGCACAGGTAGTTCTCGGATTAATAATAGGATTAACACTCTGTTTAAGTAATCAGGTGGTGGTAAAAGATAAAGTTACCCCTCGACCGGAGAGTCAGACAGAGACAACTATTTCCGCAACTCCTAAAGTAGGTGAAGCATATACCCAAAGCCATAAAAGCACCATTACCACTATCCCTTTCGTGAAAGAGAATGAGTTTGACTATGCTTGGCTTGCATTTGGTGATGGAAAAGTAAAAGAGATTCTCTCGTGGATAGTCTATATAATAATTATAGTATTAGTCATAACCGGAGTCTCCAACGGAACAAACCTCACTGACGGATTAGATGGACTGGCTGCCGGGGTCTCGGCTATTGTGGGGATCACGCTCGGTATCTTAGCCTATCTTTCTGGTAATATCATCTACTCGGATTACCTTAATATAATGTATATCCCCGATGTCGGGGAGTCGGTAATATTCCTTGCGGCTCTCATAGGGGCACTCCTTGGATTCCTTTGGTACAACTCCTACCCTGCTCAAGTCTTTATGGGGGACACAGGGAGTTTAGCACTTGGAGGGATAATAGCAGTAGCTGCCATTATCATAAGAAAGGAGTTATTGTTACCTATTCTTTGTGGGATATTCTTCGTGGAATCCCTCTCTGTAATAATTCAAAGAGGTTATTTTAAATATACTAAGAAAAAATATGGTGAAGGGAGAAGGGTCTTTAAGATGTCTCCACTTCATCACCATTACCAGAAAGAGGGAATCCCTGCAATTATACAAAAACCGGCAAAAGCATTGCCGGAGGCTAAAATAGTAATGAGGTTTTGGTTAGTGGGTATTCTGCTTGCAGTTTTCACCATAGTAACGCTTAAAATCAGATAGTTATGAACAAGATAGTAGTATTGGGAGGAGGAGAAAGCGGTATAGGTTCCGCGGTGCTTGCAAAAGTCAAAGGGTTTGAGGTTTTTCTCTCAGACCTTAGCACTATTGAGGATAAAGCAAAAGAGATTCTGATTCAATATGGAATCCCTTTCGAAGAGGGGGGACATTCAAAAGATAAAATTCTTTTGGCGGATGAAGTTATTAAGAGTCCGGGGATTCCCGACACAGCACCCCTGATACAGTCTTTGATAGAGAATAATATACCGGTTATATCGGAAATAGAGTTTGCAGGGCGTTACGACTCTGCAAAGAAGATTTGTATAACAGGAAGTAATGGAAAAACCACCACCACATCTATTATCTATCATCTTCTTAAAAACGCAGGGCTAAATGTAGGACTTGGCGGGAATATCGGTGATAGCTATGCCTTTCAGGTAGCCACTAAGCATTATGATATTATGGTATTGGAGTTAAGTAGTTTCCAACTCGACGGAATGTACGATTTTAAAGCCGACATAGCGATTCTGCTTAATATTACCCCGGACCATTTAGATAGATACGACCACAATATGCAGAATTATATAAAAGCAAAGTTCCGAATTACCCGAAATATGTCGGAAAAAGATTGTTTTATTTTCTGTGATGATGACCAGATAACAGTGGCTAATCTCGATGAAATAGTAGGACGGGCTAAAATGCTCCCCTTCTCACAGTCCCACTCAGTAGAACAGGGGGCATATTTGGAAGATGGTTCCATAATGGTTAAATATGAAGATGACAGTTACTCTATGTATATAAAAGAACTCTCCTTACAAGGAAAACATAACATTTACAACACTATGGCTGCGGCTATTACAGGTAAGATAATGAACATAACTAATGAGGTGATACGAGAGGCATTAATCTCTTTCAAAGGAGTAGAGCACAGACTTGAGAATGTACTAAGTATAAAAGGGGTGCTCTATATTAACGATTCCAAAGCCACAAATGTAAACTCGGCATGGTATGCACTTGAAAGTATGGAGAGACCTGTAGTTTGGATAGCCGGAGGGACCGATAAAGGAAATGATTACGAACCGCTTTATGAGCTTGTAAAAGAGAAAGTTAAAGCCCTTATATGTCTTGGAAAAGATAATAAGAAGCTACACGAAGCCTTTGGCGACAAAGTAGATACTATAGTAGATGTAACTTCTGCTAAGGATGCAGTAAACAAGGCTTATGAGCTTGCTACTCATGGAGATGTAGTGCTACTCTCCCCTTGTTGTGCATCATTTGATTTATTTAAAAATTACGAAGATCGAGGGCGTCAGTTTAAAGATGCCGTAAAAGAGTTATAGCAATGGGAGAAACAACAGCAATAAAAGAGAAGAGACCGAGAAGACCTCTGATTAAGAAACTTCACGGGGATAAGGTAATCTGGATAGTGGTACTGCTACTAGCCCTTATATCTGTTATTACTGTCTACTCTTCATCAAGTTCTGAGGCATTTAGAGATGGAAAGCCTATCTTCCATTATCTATTTGAACAGCTTGGCTTCGTTATAGCCGGATTAGCTGCTCTCTTCCTCTGTTATAAAATCCCCTTAGGGTGGTACAGAAAAATCTCCATATTAGGACTTATTCTCTCTGTAGTTTTAATCCTTCTCATCTATACCCCATTAGGAGTCAGTATAAATGGTGCCGAGAGGTGGATACGGGTGTTCGGTATTACATTCCAACCCTCAGAGTTCGCCAAAATAGCCATTATTCTCTACCTCGCAAGAGTCCTCGAAGCTTATAATTTCGATAAATTCTCAGATTATTTTAAAAGGATACTACTCCCTGTCGGTATTGTCGCTATCCTCTCGCTTTTGGGGAGCGTTTCGGTCTTTCTGATTATGGTTACCATAATATTAGTGATTCTATTTGCTGCCGGTATTAAACAGTCTCACCTTTGGCAGACAGCACTTATGGGAGTTGCCATATTAGGAGTCGTATTTGCTATCTTTTTCTTTACAGGAGAGTTTAAGAGAATCGGTACTTTCACAAGCAGAGTAGAGAGATTCTATAAAGACGATACAGAGGGGATGAGTGAGAGAGAGATAGCAGCAATGGAGGAGAAAAAATTTCAGGAGCAGCAGGCTGTTGAAGCTCTTCAGCTCGGAAAAGTTTTTGGTCTCGGTCCCGGCAACGGAATTAAACGAGATATCCTCCCCCACTCAAAATCCGACTTTATCTATGCAGTAATAATCGAGGAGATGGGACTTATAGGGGGTATTTTCGTGCTTCTACTCTATCTCTGGTTTTTTAACAGGTGCATCTTTATAGCGCGAAGATGCACGAAAGTTTACTCCACGGTGGTCGTGCTTGGATTGGGATTATTGATAACACTACAAGCATTCCTCCATATTTTTGTGAATGTCGGAATCCTTCCCGTTACAGGTCAGACTCTTCCCCTTGTAAGCTCCGGAGGAACCTCCTTTATAATAATGTGCTGCGCTTTCGGGATTGTTCTTTCTGTCAATAGGACAATAGAGGTCGCTGCTGATATGACCCCCTCTGTGGCTCCTCCTGCACCTGCAGTAGCAAAAACCGTTAACACTTAAAACAATGAGAAACAAGAGAATAATAATAAGCGGCGGTGGTACAGGGGGACATATCTTCCCTGCACTCTCTATTGCAAACTCCATAAAGACAATAGACCCCCAGGCAGAGATCCTCTTCGTAGGAGCAATCGGGAAAATGGAGATGGAGCGCGTTCCGGATGCAGGGTACCCGATAAAAGGACTCCCCGTAGCAGGGCTTCAGCGAAGACTCACCCTTTCAAACCTCGCCCTCCCCTTTAAAGTCCTTAAAAGCATAAGAAAGGCAGGGGCAATTATTAAAGAGTTCCGCCCTGATGTCGTTGTAGGGGTAGGAGGCTACGCCTCCGCACCCACCTTATGGAGTGCAGCAAATAAAAAAATACCGACTCTTATTCAGGAGCAGAACTCTTATGCAGGGCTCACAAATAAGATTTTAGGGAAAAAAGCTGCTAAAATATGTGTGGCATATAGTGGAATGGAGAAGTTCTTTCCAAAAGAGAAGATAATTTTTACCGGAAACCCAATAAGAAAAGAGATAAAACCCTATACCCCCGAACAGAAAAGGGAGGGGTATAACTTCTTCGGACTTGAAGAGGGGAAAAAATGTCTCCTAATTCTCGGAGGGAGTTTGGGGTGTGGAACTCTGAATAGAGTTATGAAAAAATGGGTAGCAGAGAGAGAGCCAACTGCCGATTATCAGATTATCTGGCAAAGCGGAAAATTTTACAAAAGCGACATAGAGAGTTTTATGAGCGAAATGGGAGAGAGAACAAAGGTTAAAAACTTTGAGTTTATCAAACGAATGGACCATGCCTTTGCTGCGGCAGATGTAATAATCTCACGTGCAGGAGCCGGTACCATTTCAGAGTTATGTGCCTCAGCGAAAGCTACTATCTTTGTCCCCTCCCCAAATGTAGCAGAAGACCACCAAACTCACAATGCAATGGCATTGGTAAATGAAAAAGCAGGGATGATCGTAAAAGATATCGAGGCTCAGGAGAGATTAATAGGGGTTTGGGAGGAGTTACTTAAAGATGAGAAAAAGATAAAAGAACTTGAGAAAAATATCCTCTCTCTTGCTAAACCTAATGCAGGTGAAGAGATAGCGAGAGAGGTTTTAAAACTTGCAAATAAATGAAACATGTCTATTTCATAGGGATTGGCGGAATCGGAATGAGTGCCATTGCACGGTATTATCACCATGCAGGGTATTCAGTATCTGGTTATGATAAAACTCCAAGCAAACTTACAGATCACCTTCAAGAGGAGGGGATAGGGGTACATTTTGAGGATAATCCCGATATGGTTCCCACTGATGTAAGCCAGACACTTGTTATATATACCCCGGCAGTTCCTGATGAGATGAAAGAGTTGCAGTATGTCAGAGAGAGGGGATACCGTCTTATAAAGAGATCAAAATCACTTGGGGAGATAGCCTCTACCCAGAAATGTTTGGCAGTCTCCGGCACCCATGGAAAGACCACCACCAGCACCCTGCTTGCACATATTTTAACCTCTTCAGGTGAAGGGTGTACTGCATTCCTTGGGGGGATTTCAAAAAACTACCATACGAATCTTCTCCTGAGCCGTAACCCGGTTCTGGTAGCAGAAGCGGATGAATTCGACCGCTCCTTCCTCCAATTATACCCTGAGATTTCAGTAATTACCTCTACCGATGCTGACCACCTCGATATCTACCACGAACATTCGGAGATGAAGAAGGCATTTGCGGAGTTTGCACACCAGACAAAGGATTGTATTGTTATAAAAAAAGGGGTGGAGATAGATTTAAGCAGAACCACTGCCAAGGTTTTCCACTACTCATATAATTCGGAGTGCGATTTTTATGCCTCCGAAATAGAGCTCCTCGAAGGGGGATACTTCTCCTTTACCCTCAACTCCCCTATGGGTGCCATTGTCGGGTGCAGAGTTGGAATTCCGGGGTGGGTAAATGTGGAGAATGCGGTTGCAGCCTCTGCCATTGCCCTACTTCACGGAACTCCTGCGGAGGAGGTACGAAAAGCATTGAACTCCTTTGCAGGGGTGGAGAGGAGGTTTGATATTCAGCTCAACACACCCAAATGTGCATACGTGGATGACTATGCTCATCACCCGAACGAGATTTCAGCATCCATAAGCTCCATAAGAAACATCTTCCCGGGTAGGAAACTTTGCGGAATTTTCCAACCACACCTATACACCAGAACAAGAGACTTTTACAAAGAGTTTGCAGAGAGCCTGAGTGCACTTGATGAGGTAATTTTACTCCCTATCTACCCCGCCAGGGAGCTTCCGATAGAGGGAATAACATCAGAAGTTATACTTGAACTAATAAAAGCACCCAATAAAAAGATAGTGGAGAAGGGGGATCTGCTAAACGAAATAGCATCACGTGAAATAGATATATTAATAACACTTGGTGCGGGAGATATCGACAGATTTATTAAACCTATAGCCGATTTGCTGACCCAAAAGAGTAAGAAATGTTAAGAAAAGTAGTACTATATATCGGATTAACCTTACTTGTCGCACTATTTGCGGCATACTTCATCTTTGCTGATACCTTAAGAGAGGCAGGGAAGGTAAACGAAATATGTACATCCATTAAAGTCGAAATCCTCGATAGTCTTGAAAATAGGTTTGTTAGTAAAAGGGAGGTAAAAGATATTTTATTAGAATCACCGATTAAACCGATTGGCGCAAATATAAATGACCTTAATCTTTATCAGGCAGAGGAGTTGTTAAATGGGAGAAGTGCCATTAAAAAGAGTTCTGCCTCTGTTTCTAGAGATGGAGTTCTCCACGTTGCCGTTACTCAGAGAAAACCTATCCTGAGAATCCAGACCCAATATGGCGGTTTCTATATAGATGACCAAGAGTATATTTTCCCGCTAGTAGATAGCTTCACCTCTTATGTCCCTATTGTTACGGGGGAGGTTCCGATTAACCTTACCACAGGGTACAGAGGGGCTGTAAGTGAAGAGGAGAAGGAGTGGGTAAGCTCGATTATTGCTTTTGGAAACTATATTAGCAAAAACGAATTTTGGAGTGCTCAAATTCAGCAGATAGAGGTAGAACCGAACGGAGATGTAACTCTCTACACACGTGTGGGGGATATTGCTATTAAATTTGGTCCACTAAAAAACATTGAGTATAAGTTTACAAAACTCACCACTTTTTATAACAATATAATCCCTGTAGAGGGGTGGGAGAAATACTCGGAAATAAGTCTAAAGTATTCAAACCAAATAGTTTGTAAGCCAAAAAAAAGAAATAAAGAAATAAACACCATAAAAATATGAGTAATTACGTAACAGCAATAGATCTAGGAACCACCAAAGTGGTTACCATTGTGGGAGAGGAGACCTCTTCAGGAGTGAAGATTGTAGCCTATAGTGAAGCCCCTTCAAACGGCGTGGTAAGAGGAGAGGTGTTAAATATCTCCCATGTTTTAGAGTCCCTTCAACCTACCATAGACAGTGTATTAGAGCAGATGAAGGATGTCATAAATGACTTTACCATAAAAGATATCTATTTAGGTATTGCGGGGCAAAATATCAGATGCGACTCCTGCTCTATAAAAAAACATAGGGACGGGGACGCACTTATAAGGGAGGAGGAGATAGAGTCTATGTTAGAAGAAGTTTACAACTCCAGAACAGCCCCCGGGGAGGTTATACTCCATGTTATCCCACAACTCTATAATGTAGATGACCACATAGGACTGACTGAGCCTGTAGGGATGTTGGGGAAAGAGATAGATGGAACCTACCGTATTTTTATAGGTAAGGCAAACTCAGCCTCATCGAGTAAACATGTGATTAAAAGAACCGGTCTGAACACTAAAAAACTAATATTAGAGCCTATTGCCTCTGCACGTGCTGTCCTAACAAGTGATGATATGGAGTTAGGGGTAGCGATGGTCGATATAGGGGGGGGAACCACCGACCTTTTAATCTATCATGAAAATACTATACGACATACTGCAGTAATCCCTTTTGGCGGAAACTCCATTACAGAGGATATTCGTCTCACTTGCGGTGTCTCTCTTAAACATGCTGAAGCTATGAAAAAACAGCATGGTTCATGTCTCTCTGAATATGCTCCCGATAATAAGAGCATAGTAATCCCCGGACTTGGGGGGGCAGGTGATAAAGAGATTACCTTCAAGCTCCTTTCAAGTGCAATAGAGGCACGTGTGGAGGAGATATTTAAATCTGTAAAAGAGGAGATTGAAAAGTCGGGGTATCAGGATAAACTTAGAAACGGACTTGTTCTTACCGGTGGAACTTCATTGTTAAACCATATACAGATTACAGCAAAGAAGATAACGAAGATGAATGTGCGTATAGCCCTCCCGAATGACCCTATTGTCCTCTCCAACTCTTGTGAAGATATCTACAAACCGAGTGCTTCGACTGCTGTAGGGCTTGTTCTAAAAGGGTTTGATTATATTTCGGAACATAGCAAAAGTGTAGAAGAGGATAAAGCAACTACTACTAGCACTTTATTCCCTGACGAAGAAAAACCCTCAGTTACAAAACCCGACAAGGAGGTTCGTAAAAAAGAGAAGAGAGAGACACCTAAAAAGAGCTTTAGCGATAGAATAGGTGGACTATTTAATGGAATGTTTGATTCAGAAACTGATAACAATGCTTAATATGAGTGATTATTTTAACAATATCGTTCCTGCCAACTGGAAACCTAACACTTCTATAATCAGAGTAATAGGAGTTGGTGGTGGTGGTGGAAACGCTGTCAACCAGATGTATAAAGAGGGGATGAAGGATGTCGATTTTACTATTTGTAACACTGACAATAAGGCTCTCGAACTTAGTCCTATTCCCGATAAAGTCCAACTCGGTACTACTCTGACGGGTGGACTCGGAGCCGGTTGCGACCCTGAACAGGGGAGAAATGCAGCTATAGAGTCTATAGATATATTAAAAACAAAGTTAGATGGGCATACTAAAATGGTCTTTATAACTGCCGGAATGGGGGGAGGAACAGGAACGGGAGCAGCTCCGGTAATTGCCAAAATTGCCCAAGATATGGGTATCCTTACTGTAGGGGTAGTAACTCTCCCCTTTAAGGATGAGGGGTATGAAGCTCAGAAGAGAGCTTATGATGGAATTATGGATCTCTCTGCTCATGTAGATTCACTACTTGTTATAGACAACCAAAAGCTTTACGAAGTATTTGGAGACCTTGCAGCTATTGATGCTATCCCTAAAGCTGACTCTATCCTGACCACAGCAGTAAGAGGGATAGTTGAAATAATTACAGGGAGAGGGCATATAGGGGTTGACTTTGCAGATATAAAGAACCTCCTTACCAAGAGCGGGATGGCTTTAATGGGTATCGGAGAGGCTTCAGGAGAAGATAGGGCAATAGAGGCAGTAGAGAGGGCTTTCTCCTCCCCACTACTCAACGATTATGATCCCAAGACTGCAAAGAGCACACTTGTAAATATAACCACAAGTCCTGTGGATGGTCTTACTATGTATGAAATGAAGACCATTATGGATTACATTCAGGAATTTACCGGTGGAGCATCTAATTTTAAGAGAGGTATTGTCTTTTCGGAGAGTGTTGAAAAAGGGTCAGTAAGAATCTCAGTTATTGCAACAGGGTTTGAGGTCTATATCGCCCCTCCTCCAAAGAGAGCTGCAAGAGGAGAGAGAGTGGTGCTCGACGAAGAGGATATGGATACCATTATCCTTACCCGTCAGGGTGAAGGGAATGAAGATGATATTAAAACAACCCCATATGATCCGGAAGTTATAACATCATATACCCAAGAGATGAATATTGCCGATTTCGAAAATGAATCGGCATTAGAGAGAAAACTAAGAAAAATAAAAGAGAAAGAGGAGAGAGCCAAATTAAATAAATAGAGAAGTTATGGCAGAAAGAGAGACAAGAGTAAGATTCGCTCCAAGTCCTACAGGTCCGCTCCATATCGGAGGGGTAAGGACAGCACTTTATAACTACCTCTTTGCAAAGCAGAGGGGAGGAAAATTTATCCTCAGAATCGAGGATACCGACTCTCAAAGGTTTGTTCCGGGTGCAGAGGAGTATATTGTAGAGTCCCTTAGATGGTGCGGAATCTTCCCTGATGAGGGAGTTAATATGGATGGCTCTATTGCGACAGCGAAGACCCCCCAACACCCCTTTGCCCCTTATAGGCAGTCTCAAAGAAAGGAGATATATCGAAAATATGCTGAGGAGCTAATCGAAAAAGGGTATGCATATTATGCTTTTGATACCCCTGAGGAGCTCGAAGCAAAACGTTCAGAGGCTGAAGCAAAGGGAGAGGCTTTTGTCTATAACTCCATTACTCGAAAGTCGTTACGCAATTCCATCTCTTTGCCTGCTGAGGTTAGTAAAGAGTTAGTGGAAAAAGAGAATAATTGGACTATCCGTTTTAAGATACCTGAGAATCGTATCGTAAAGATGAATGACCTTATTAGAGGGGAAATGGAGGTAAACTCTGACACCCTCGATGATAAGGTGCTTTGGAAAGCTATTGACTCGCTCCCCACATATCATTTGGCAAATATCGTGGATGACCACCTTATGGAGATTACAGAGGTTATTCGCGGAGAGGAGTGGCTCCCCTCTCTCCCACTCCACTACCTTCTATATGAGGCTTTCGGTTGGGAAGAGACACGCCCCCGTTTTGCACACCTCTCACTCCTTCTCAAACCTGACGGAAAAGGGAAGCTAAGTAAACGCGATGGAGACCGTCTCGGATTCCCTGTATTTCCTCTTAAATGGGTTAGCCCCGAAGGGGAGGTCTCAAGAGGGTATAGAGAGGATGGTTATTACCCTGAAGCATTTATAAATATGCTTGCATTTCTTGGGTGGAACCCCGGCACCGAGCAGGAGATTTTCTCCCTCGAAGAGCTTGTGGAGTCATTTTCACTTGAAAGGGTTATCCGTTCCGGAGCGAAGTTCAATGCAGAAAAGGCAAAGTGGTTTAATCAGGAGTACCTCCGTATGAAGAGCAATGCCTCTCTTGCAGAGGAGTTCTCCCCTATTCTCGAAGGGAAAGGGATCTCTGCCCCCTTAGAGTATATTGAAAAGGTCTGCTCACTAATAAAAGAGAGGGCACATTTCGTCTCTGATTTTTGGGAACTCTCCGATTATCTCTTCACCCCCCCTACCTCTTACGATTCTGCGACAGTTGCAAAGTTCTGGAATCCTGAGACCAAAGCAGCAATAGCAGAGATTTCCAAGGTTATCTCCTCCACAGAACCCTTTACCAAGGAGAATTTGGACACCGCCCTCCATAACTTCATCACCGAACGCTCCCTCCCGATGGGAAAGGTAATGAACTCCCTCCGCCTTTCACTTGTAGGAGCCTCCAAAGGTCCCGG
>CAYSND010000024.1:0-15360 GCA_964432305.1 uncultured Muribaculaceae bacterium
TAAGCCTTAGAAAACAGAACCTCGAACTCGATCTTGATGGGGTTCGTAAAGAGAGGAAATATCGACAAAATGAGAGACTCTATAAAGAGAACCTTATTGCAAAAGAGGATTACCTTCAAGCTAAAGAGGATTATGAACTCTGCTTAAAAAGCATAGAGTTAGTAAAGGAGCGTCAGAAGCATGATTCTGTCTATCGTTCAGTACAGATAGAGAGAATGGAGGAGTCACTTACAAGTATGTATAAGAGTATGAAGTTAGTTCGTCAAAGGGTAGATAATCTAAATGTCAAGTCCCCTATTGACGGTCAGTTAGGCTCACTCGACGTCGTATTAGGGCAGTCCCTCTCCTCAGGGAGTAAAATAGGTCAAATCAACGACCTCTCAGAGTATAAAATAGAGGCTCTGATAGATGAACACTACATAGATAGAGTTCGTGCCGGACTTAATGCCTCCTTTGAGAGACAAGGCTCCTCTTTCCCTCTTACTGTCAGCAAAGTCTATCCCGATGTTAAGAGTGGACAATTCAAGACTGATTTTAGATTTACTGGTGAACGCCCCGATAATATCCGTACAGGTCAGACCTATTATATCAATCTCGAACTTGGTCAGCCTATTGAATCCGTTATTATCCCCCGCGGAGCATTCTACCAAAAAACAGGAGGGACATGGATATTCGTACTAACCCCAGAGGGAGACAGGGCATATAAAAGGGAGATTCGTATAGGGCGTCAAAACCCCCAATACTATGAGGTTATCGAAGGGCTCAAACCGGGAGAAAAAGTAATAGTTTCAAGCTATGAGAACTATGGCAATAATGATATATTAATACTTAAATAACTTTCTCATGTTCAATATGTTAAATATTAAATTAGCACTTAGATCACTCTTTAGAAAGGGGAACGGAAATTTAATCAAAATTCTCTCCCTCGGAATAGGTTTGGCTGTCGGTATCGTTCTTATAGCCAAGGTCTGCTTTGAACTCTCTTATGATAATTGTTTTAGTAATGGAGAGAGGATTTATATAATAAAAACAGGGGTGGAACAGCAGGGAGAAAAGAAAGATTTCGCTCAGGTCAGTGGTGGCGTCTCACAAGGATTTAAAGACTTTGTCCCCGGTGTGGAAGAGGCTACCCGCACCACATTCCTTTTCAATAGTGAAAAGTATATAACTCCCGACAATAAAAAATATACGGGTACATTAGTCCTTGCAGATAGTAACTTCTTTAAGATATTCGACAGACCGATATTAGCAGGTGACCCTGTTAAAGTCCTCGGAAGTCCGAGAGAAGTTATGGTCTCCCACTCATTTGCAAAAAAGATGGGGGGTATCTCCGAAGCTCTTGGAAAAACCATCTCTAACTCTACATATCCCTCATATTCATTTACTATAAGCGGAGTTTTTGAAGATTTCCCTGAAAATAGTTCAATAGATTATGACATTCTTCTCTCTATGACCTCCTACAGGAAGGAGAGTTATGAGAATTGGTTAGGGAATGACAGATATAGAGCGTATGTAAAACTTGTAGAAAACATAGACCCCTCTTCCCTAACAGAGGCTATACATAAGATGCAGGAGGCAAATCAGCCTTTAGAAGAGCTTGAAAAATCCGGTACCTCTCTTTGGTATTTCCTGGTCCCTTTTAATAGTAGTCATACTGAGAGCAGTAGTGTGAAAAACACGATAATTATCTTATCTATCGTGGCATTAGCCCTTATTTTAGCTGCCGTAATGAATTATATACTTATAGTTATCTCCTCTCTTGTCCGTAGGACTAAAGAGGTAGGAGTAAGAAAATGTTATGGTGCAAAAGGGGGAAATATTCGCGCTATAATGCTTACAGAGACTGCTTTACACCTATTCCTTTCTCTATTACTCTCCGCAGCCCTTATTTTCGCATTCAGGGGTACGATAGAGGAGCTTCTAAACTCCACATTAAAAGGGCTCTTTATTCCTGAATCCCTTATAACAATAATAATCCTCTGCTTGGTGGTGTTCGTCGTCTCCGGACTTATCCCCTCTTATGTATTTCAAAAGATCCCTGTTGCTACCGTATTTCGTAACTACAAGGAGTCCAAAAGGAGGTGGAAACTTGCACTATTGTTCTTCCAATTTACCCTTACTGCGTTTCTCTGCACCCTGCTGATAATCATAGGAAAACAATACTCATTAATGGCAAACGACAGACCGGGGTATGAGTATGATAATCTCTTAATATGGAGTAATAAAGGTATCCCGAGAGGAGAGGTAACCAAAGCCATAGATCAGATAAAAACACTCTCGTTTGTCTCAATGGTGGAGGGGTGTAATACCTTACCGATAGATTGGGCCTCAGGTAATAATATCTCACTGCCTGGAGATGACCGCGAACTCTTTAACATCTCTGACCAATACGAATCCACAGATGGGTACTTTGACCTTCTTAAAGTAAAGGTATTGGAGGGAAAACACCCTACAGCACCTAAAGAGGTGGCTGTAAGTAGAAAATTTGTAGAGAGAATGAGTGAGTTTACAGAGTGGAGTGACGGAGCGGTTGGAAAGGAGGTAATGATAACCGAACATAGCCAGACACCAGATGCAGCATTTACTATAGTCGGCGTATATGAAGACTATAGACTCGGTCCTATATACTCTAATGACAAACGACCTTCCGTTGTCTTTTGGGATATGATTGATTCAGATGGTATAACCAATATACTTATAGGGCTTCATAAACTTAGTAGTAGCAACATTGAAGAGGTCTCTAATATCCTTAAAGAATCATTCCCGGATAAGGATATCGAACTCTCCTCTTATAAAGAAGAGATGAGGGGGCTCTATACAGATGTTAAAAAATTCCGTAATTCGGTTATGATTGGGGGTCTAATCACATTGATTATAGCACTAATAGGATTAATCGCTTATACTATAGATGAAACCAATAGGAGGTCATCCGAAATAGCCATAAGGAAAATTAACGGTGCGGTCTCCAAAGAGATAATAACACTCTTCCTTAGAAATGCACTTATAATCTCTATGCCAGCTGTGATTTTAGGCTCTCTCTCTACGCTCTTCTTATCGGACACCATACTCGGGTTATTCTCCGAAAAGATTAGGCTAAGTCCCTCGATATTTATAATAAGCTCTGCCGCAATACTATCTATAATAATAGTAACCACCATTTTAAGCACATTAAAGATATCCCGCTCAAATCCAATAGAGTCCATTAAAAATGATTAAAAAATAATAGAATTAAACAAATATTAATAAACAATAAAAAACAAATCCAATGTTAAAAGTAGAAAAATTATCAAAAGTATTCCGTACGGAAGAGATCGAAACCATCGCACTTAACGAAGTTTCATTTGAAATCAAACAGGGGGAATTTTTAGCCATAATGGGTCCCTCAGGGTGCGGGAAATCCACACTCTTAAACATCCTTGGGCTTCTCGACAACCCCACCTCAGGAAGATATGAATTACTTGGTAAAGAGGTTGGCTCATTAAAAGAGAAAGACCGTACCCTCTATCGCAAAGGGAATATAGGCTTTGTATTCCAAAGTTTTAACCTTATAGATGAATTGAGTGTCTATGAGAATGTTGAACTCCCCCTTATCTATATGAAAGTAAAAGCCTCCGAGAGGAAGGAGAGAGTAAATACCATCTTAAAAAGGATGAATATCTCCCACCGTTCAGGACACTTTCCTCAGCAGCTCTCAGGTGGTCAGCAGCAGCGAGTGGCAATAGCCCGTGCAGTGGTTGCAAACCCCAAACTGATTCTTGCGGACGAGCCGACAGGTAACCTCGACTCCACAAATGGTAAAGAGGTTATGGATCTTCTCACAGAACTAAATCGCGAAGGGACCACCATCATAATGGTAACTCACTCCCAGAGAGATTCAGGTTATGCCCACAGAGTACTTAACCTCTTTGACGGAAAGATAGTAACTGATGTAAAAAACGCACTTTAATTAATTATTAGACAACTAACAATGAAACTCAATAAAAAGAGCCTTCCAAGCACCATTCTTAACATACTCGGACTCACAGTAGCATTTGCTGCCTTTATAATAATACTTATACAGGTGGACTACGATTTAGGGTATAATAAATCTTTTAAAGACCATGATAGGATTTATCGATTAGAGATAGCCATTGACCCCTCGCAAAGTAGTTTCTGGTGTAATGTCTCTCGTCCACTCGCCAAGATAATAGTTGACTCTTCACCTGAAATCGAGCAGAGTGGGGAGTTTGGAGGTGGAGGTGATGAGATATCTCTAAGGATAAGCGATGATGCCAACTCCTCATTTATTGATTTTCGCTGGGAGAACATAAGTGCCAAAGCATTAGAACTCTTAGGGCTTAAGATTACAGCCGGGGATACATCCAAGTTTAACGAACCAAATCATGTAATTATTTCTGAATCCTCTGCCGAGAAACTCTTTCCAAAGGAGTCTCCTATAGGTAAAGTGGTTTATGGTAAACAGAATAAATATACAGTAGCAGCTCTTTATAAAGATCTGCCGGAAAATAGTTTTATAAAAAATGGAGTCATAACAAATCTCTCAGATGAGAATATAAACTCTCCAAACGAGTGGTCATATCCCCTTTTCTTAAAACTCCGCTCTAAGGAGAGTGCAGAAACAGTTCGTAAAACCATCCTTAATCTCATCTACACAGAGGTCGTAAGTCAGATGGGAGACGATGAGATGAAAGAGGCATTTAATCCCGAAACATCACAAAAAGTACGACTCTCCCCTATTCATGATACTCATTTTTCAAAAGATGTAAAGTACGACTCTGTGGACAAAGGGAATCTCTCCACCACATACTCATTACTTACCATCTCTACCTTAATAATACTGATAGCCATTATTAATTTTATAAATTTTTCAATGGCATCCATTCCTCTGAATATAAAAAATATAAATACAAGGAAAATTCTTGGCTCTACTGTTGGTAAATTAAGGTTAGAATATACACTTAAAGCTGTACTACTCTCTCTCATCTCTCTTGGATTAGGATTGATATTGGTCTATAGTCTGAAAGGGACTTCATTTACCTCTCTCCTCTCCTGCTCTATTGACCTTAGTGCCCATATTCCGCTTATTATCATCTCCGTGATTACTGCTATAATAACAGGGATAGCTGCAGGATTTTACCCTGCAATATATAGTACCTCCTTTGCACCCGCGTTGGTACTAAAAGGGTCTTTTTCACTCTCACCTAAGGGGAGAAGACTCCGTTCCCTACTTATCGCTTTTCAGTTTTTCATCTCCCTCACCCTTATTATAGTGGCTCTATTTATTATGGTTCAAACCCGATATATGAAGAGTTATAATATGGGGTATGTCACAGATAATATCCTCACTGTTTGGCTTCAAAATGATTTAGCCAGAAAGGGGGATCTCTTTTCAGAAAAACTAAAAGAGAACCCCTCCATTAGTGATGTAACATTCTCGGACGGAATGATAATCTCCACAAGCAAAATGGGGTGGGGAAGGTATTTACGTGGACATAGTATCTATTTCGACTGTTTCCCGGTAGCGACCAACTTTATAGACTTTTTCGGAATGAAAATAGTAGAGGGGAGAGACTTCAATCCCGATGATAAACTTAAATCAAACGGGACATTTATCTTCAACGAGACTGCTGTAAAAGAGTATGAAATCAGTTTTGATGACAAGATACAGGGGCATGTAAATGAGGCTGCCGATATAGTAGGAATAGTTAAAGATTTCAACTTCCAGACATTACAATACCGTATAAACCCCTTCGCGCTCTATATTATGGGTTCTAATCCATGGAGACCACAAGCCTTTTGTTTTATTAAATTAGCCCCCTCAGCAGATATAAAAAAGAGTATAGATTATATAAAATCGACCATAAAGGAGATGTCTTCGACTACTAAGGATGAGGATATTAATATCACCTTTATGGATGAAAGAATAGGGAAACTCTATGCAAAAGAGGAGTCTCTCGGGAGATTAATCTCTGCCTTCTGTGCCCTTTCGGTATTTATCTCCATATTAGGGATATTGGGATTAATCTATTTTGAGACACAGTTTAGAAAGAGAGAAATATCTATTCGCCGTATTATGGGTGCCTCTATCCCATCTATACTAAAGATGTTAAATGCCAGATATATAAAAATAGTGATAGGGTGCTTTATCCTCTCGATTCCTATCTCTATTATCATAATAAAGAGTTGGCTTAAAACATTTTCATACCAGTCCCCTATTCCGGTATGGATATTTATAGTGGCTCTATTTACTATTCTATCCATTGCGGTGCTTGTAATTACATTGCAGAGTTACCGCACAGCCTCAAGTAACCCTGCACACTCTATTAAATCAGAATAAAATCAATATTATGTCACTTAAATTATCCTCATATTTTACTTTTCTTAAAAAGAACAAGCTCTATACGGTCATTAATCTATTGGGACTTAGTATAGCCATAGCCTTTGTAATAACAATCGGTGATTACACATATAGACTGCTATCTGCTGATAAGTGGCATAAAGATGTTGACAATATTTATCTTATAGGGAGTGAGGGGGGAGTAGCCTCCTCTTATCTCCCCTCTCATAGATTTGCAGAAAAATACTCTGAGATAGAGAAAGTCTGTTGCTTTGCCTCAAATTTTATGAATGTTAGGAGGGAGGGGGTACCAGCAGATGACCTCTCTTCTATATTTGAAGTCCGGAACATCTCAACTGACTCCACCTTTTTTGATCTCTTCTCATTTAAGTTTATCGCAGGGGAACCGGAGAGAGCACTCTCATTAAAAGATAATGTGGTCATCACTGAATCACTCGCTAAAAAGGTATTTGGAGATGAAAATCCTCTTGGTATGCGGCTTACTGTAAAGGATGGAAAAGGGGGAATGACTATCTCATATGAAGGAATGCCTACCACTGAAGAACTCTCTTTCACTGTGTCAGGGGTTATAAAAGATATTGAAAGATCGGTAATTCCGGAGAAGACAGAGATGATTCTCAGAATAGAGAACAATAAGAGACTAAACGGACTGGACTATAATATGGATTGGTTTATATCAGGTGGTAATGGATCTCTAAAGAGCTTTATAAAGACATATCCCGGAAGTAAGACCGATATTACCGCATTAGAAAATAATGCCCTCTCTCTCTTTAAAGAGAGTGTCTTTTCTTATAAAAATGAGATGAAAAAAGAGGTAAAATTAATACCATTAAAAGAACTTATATTTTCACCTCTTAATAGTGGAAAAGATGGATTAGAGAAGGGAAATAGAGGGCTGGTCTCCATTCTTCTCTTTATCGGTGCGGCGATTCTTCTATTTGCAGTTACTAATTATATAAACCTCACTGTTGCACAGACAGGATTTAGGGCGAAAGAGATGGCTTCAAGAAAACTATTAGGAGCCACAGAGCGTTCTATCTCTTTCAGACTCATTTCCGAGTCGGTTTTTATGGTCTTTATTGCTTTCATTATAGGATTTGTTCTCTCTCTTATTATAGAACCTACTGCCGCTAAACTTTTCGGAGGAACCATCTCGGTTATGAGCTCTTTTTCACTACTAACCTCTCTGATTTACCTTATTTTTATCCTTATCGTTGGGGCTATATCCGGAGTGATACCTGCTATAACCTTAGCTCGTTATAAGCCCATTGATATAGTAAAAGGGAATTTTAGATATAAATCCAAAATGGTATTCAGTAAGATATTTATCTCTTTCCAGAATATCATTACAGTATGTATGATAACTGCCTCATTAACTATAATCTTGCAGTTAAACCATTTAATAAACCTTCCATTAGGGTATAAGGTTAAAAACATGGTAAGCATCTCCCCTTTAGATAAGGGAGAGCACAATGCTCTGAAAGAGGAACTTAGTCGTATCCCCTCCGTAAAAGGGGTAACAGTATGCTCCGGTTCTCCCCTATCAAGTAGAATGTTTTTTACTATTAATAAGAATGGAAAAGAGGTTTGGGTTGCAGGGATGAGAGGGGATAAAGATTTTCTTAAAGTTTTTGGTGCAGAGGTTATAAAAGATTATAATCCTTCCGGAAATTGCACATATTTAAATGAAGCCTGCTATGAACTTCTTGAACTTTCAGACAACGATAGAGAATTTAAGATTTTAGATCAGAATAAAATACTTGGAGGGGTAGTTAAGAATTTTAAGATAGCATCTTTAACAGCATCAGCAGATGTCTTTGCCGTCCCCACAACTATAGAGATATATAACAATGAATATCAGGGGGGTATGAATAGTATTTTATTGGAGTTAGAGGAAAATGCCGACAAAGAAATTACTAAAACTTTAGAAAAAGTCTATAAAGAGGTGACAGGAAGAGATAAATTTTCATGTAGTTATCTCTCTGATGTTGTTAAAAAAGAGTATGATAAAGAGAAAGATCTCTCTACTATAGTAATAATTTTCACACTTATAGCCATAATTATCTCATCTCTCGGACTTTTAGCCATGTCCACATATTTTATCCAGCAAAGGAAAAAAGAAGTTGGAATCAGAAAAATAATGGGGAGCACACGCCGTGAAATACTTATAATGTTATTAAATAAATTCACACTATTAATTGCCATCTCTTTTGTAATCTCTATCCCAATAGCATACTACATTATGAATGATTGGCTATCAAGTTATACCGATAGAATATCTTTAACCCCTTGGATATTCCTGACTGCCGGAGCATTTACACTGATTATCGCCATCCTCACAGTACTATGGCAGAGCCTACGTGCCGCCAATACTAACCCGGTAGAATCTATAAAAGTAGAATAGCGGTGCTATTCTACTTTAGTTTACACACTTCGTGTGGTGGAGGCACGCTGCTACTATATTTCACCCCCTTTGTGTTTCCCCGGTGGGGAAAGGAGGCACGACACTATTGTCTTTCCGTTTGCTTCGCAAACCCGACCCGTGTCGGTCGTCTGATGACGACTTCCTTCCGCTTACTTTATGTTTGGCTTGGTGGTTCTTGGGTACTTTCATCAGGTGCTGAAGTTTTGTACACTTAGGTACATTAGCTCCGTAAGCCCGAGCCGCAGCTGTTGCTGAAGCAACACCTTACTGCGTAAGGTTAAATATATTCCCCCCCCCTTTGTGTTTCCTGGATGAAAAAAATGTGGTTGGTAGCGAAGCGTGAAAAGAAATATGCACTTACAGAGTTAAGGAACTTGGCGAGCGAAGAGTCGAGCCTTCCGTACTCTGTAAGCATATTTCTTTGGAGGGGCTTCCCTATTCGACCTCCTTGACATTGGCTTTGAGAGATTCGCCAATGATCTTCTTGAGTTCTATGACTTGCTGTTGAGTAATGTTCCGCTTTTCGGGGATAAAGAGATTTGCATATTTGGTTGGAGCAAGTTTGTATTTCATATCCCCCGGTTTCCCTTTAATATCAAGCCCTAATCTGGTAGGAATCCAGCAATCTATATGATAATCAAAAGTCATATCGAGATTATGTCTCCCTGATATAATTGCCTTATATTGATCCATTTTTATAAAGAAAGGGTAAATATCCACCTCGTTTTTATAGACCCCCATCTCCACAGAGAGAGTATCAATAACATTTTTACTCTTCTTATCGAACATCAGTAGATTTGAAATCTGTGAGAAAGTATCACTATTCAAAACCACCAAATCTTTCCCTTCAAGAGCTGCTGCACCACGCAGAGTGGACATCTTTAACTCATAATTCGATTTCAAGTAAGTCTCAGCAGCCAAATGGAACTGAGCTTTGCCTTGGAAAGATTTAAGCATAGGAACGATAGTATCTATATCAGGTATCATCTTTATTAGCTTATCTATCTGTATATCTAATAGATGAAAATCAAGTCCCAAGAAAAGATGATTTTTACGAGCTGATTTATAAATAGCAGTAAGCTGCATTCGAGCCGCCTCAGAAGTAAAACCGACCTGTTCCAATACTATAACTCCATCCTTAACAGTGACATTGCCACGCACCTTTTCGATATTGTTATTAAAAGCCTTTGCCGACTTAATCGAAGTATTAAGTCTGAAATCTATCCCAAGGGGGACCATAAACGGATTATCCTCATTAATTTCCGAAGCATCTTTTGTCTTAACACCCTCTGTTTTTTTCTCCTCGGAGCCGAAACCACTAAAGAGTTCCATCATCTGATCGATATTGGTGTTTGCAGAGACAAATTTCAAGTCGGCTGTCAGTAACCCTGTCTTATCAAGATACTCTGGGATATTGGTGACCTGACCTGAGAGGTTAAAATCTGAGTCTCCCAAGATAATTCTGCTACTCTTAATATTGAGGCATTCAGGTTCAAAATCAAAAACAATATTCGGTATCTCCACCCCTAAAGCCATATCGGATTTAGTTAGGTAACCGGAACGGAAATCAACATTGAGTTTTGGGTCAAACTGTGCAAAAAACCCTTTTAGCGATTTATCATAGTTAGCATCAGCATCTACTTTTATAGACTTAGTATCTAAGGAGAAAGCCTCACCCAGAGAAGCATAGAGCGACTCACTATAATAATTAAGTAGAACCTTAGGTATTTTAACCCCCTTTGCCGAGGGAGATATAGTTACAGACCCTTTCGGATTATAAACCGCAATATTTATAGTATCTTTTAACGCAGACAATCCAGTAAGAGCAAAATCGCATTTCACATTGGGTATTTTGGAGTTATTAAGCAGATCCCAAGCATCTACTTTAATATCGGCATTTAAAAGCTCTGCATATAAGGTTTTCCCCATCATACAGTCAAGAGAGGCGATGTCAAATGTAGCCTTTACCCTCTTATCAGCTACCCCGAATTTCATATTAAGATTAGGAGCATATACAGAGGTGGTATCCTGATAGACCACATCAAGGTCTGAAAAAGAGATACTCCCATTTATATTCATCTCATCAAATCCCTTCTTTTTAAACTGAGCCATATCGAAAATAGCCTTTATAGAGGCATTTGCCTCCCCTTTTAATGAGACAGGGAGAGAGTCCGGTAACATATGTTTTAGATCGGGAAGATTTATTTTCCCTTTTACTAAAACATCATATTTAATATTCCCCAAAATGTCATTAGCCTTACCGGAGATAGAAAACTTGGTTTTTCCGGTCTTTGCCGAGAGTGAGGAGATATTAGCAAATGAAGGGGTTTTCTTATTCAAGTCGAGAAAAGCCTTAATATCGAAATTAAGATCCTCTAATTTATATGGTAAACTTCTATGGGAAGCAGTAGCCTCTTTATAAAGAATATCGACATTGACCAATGGTTTAAGAGTATCATTCAAAACACCAACAGCATTCCCTTTCATTTTCAAAACCCCATCAGTGGAAATATCTTTAATTGACTCGAGAAGGAATTTAGGTGCTATCTCAATAATCTTTCCTACTACCCACTCCCCTGTCTCAAAGTACATATTTAGTTCAATATCTTTACTTTCCCCTTTTTTAGCATATCCGTCCAAATAAAGCGCGTTCCCTTCGATGGAGAGGGATGCCTCTTTTAAGGTCAATGCAATAGTATCCGTCTTTAGTGCAAAAGGGGCATTTATTGAGAGAGAAAGGGTATCACTAAAGACCCTCTCCCCCATTTTGGCGTAGAGTGAAGGGGTTGAGAGGTTCAATCTCCCTTGTGCTGCCTCCGGAGGGAGGTTTTTCAAATTAATCTTGGTATTTAATTTATCTATACGAGCCAGAATATCCTTTTTTTCGTCTTTATATAAAAGGTCAAGACCTTCAATAGAGACACCGCTAACATCGAGGATTGGGAGCTTGAAAGCAGAGCTACTCGAACTTGAAAGCTTAAATACATTATAATTTACCTCACCAGAAGCATTGGAATAGATATTTGCAAACCCTCCATTAAGATAAACCTTATCTACTATAATGGTCTTTTCCTTTATTAATGCCCTTATATTTATAGCAGCGGCGAAATCAGAAATAAATGCGACAGTATCAGATGGAGCCCCCTCCATAGGGTTTATAAGAGCTAAGTTTTCTACCTCGATAGAGAACTTTGGAAAAGTAGAAAAAAGGGTAAGTTCTACCCTCTCAATAACTGTTTCGCAACTAATGAATCTATCTGCCTCTTTTTTAACTATAGAGGTTAATCTTTGTGGGGTAAAAACCACCCATATAAGAATGGCGGCTGATACAAGTATAACACCTAATAGAGATAATAGAGTTATCCCGACTATTTTTAATCCCTTTTTCATCTCTTATTTAACTTTTCCGAAAGTATATATCTTAGCCGAGGCTTCATCTTTATATTTTAACACGGTAGCTGAGAGTTCTAGCACTTTATATACACGCGGTACCTTACCCCCTAACTGCATTATATGAATCTGCGTGAGATTATCCACCTTTAGTTCCCAAGTAAATATCTGTGCCTCATCCTCAGACACATCCTCTGAGATATCCCAAGTAGATCCCTTACCGTCAGAGGTATATTTTTCAAACACCGTACCTGATTTCCATGTACCGGGTAAAAGAGTCACATCAAATTCTGAAGGTTTAGGATCCCCACCGATACCATCACAAGAATAGAGTAAGAAAAGAGCAGAACAGACAATAAAGAGGGGGAGAAATAACTTTTTAAACTGTTTCATAAGAGTACTATATAATAGAATTATCGACAAAGATAGCAAATTGGCGGAATAAAATTTGCAGTAAAACGATTTTCACTATAAAAAAATAATTATGGAATTATTGTTTATTATTATCATTGCTATAATTGGTTTCGGAGTTCAATGGCGACTACAAGCAGTTTTTAAGAAATATTCGCGCGTTCTGGCTCCGGGAGGGATGACAGGACATCAAATAGCGGAGAAGATGCTTAGGGATAATGGAATTAGAGATGTTTCAGTAGAAAGCATCACAGGCTCCTTAACAGACCATTACGACCCATCCAAGAAAAGGGTGAACCTTAGCGAGTCAGTCTACGCCACAAATAGTGTTTCTGCGGCTGCGGTAGCAGCCCACGAATGTGGTCACGCCCTTCAGGATGCTGAGGGATATGCTCCTTTAAGACTTCGCTCTGCACTTGTTCCTATCGTACAGTTCTCCTCTATGTGGGCACAACTAATAATTATTCTTGGTATTATTTTAATTAAATCCACACCTGTTTTTTTCTGGGTGGGGATAGCATTATTTGCTATGATACTAATATTCTCTGTAATTACCCTTCCTGTAGAGTACAATGCTTCACGTCGGGCGTTGGTTTGGCTTGAATCCTCAGGAACTCTAAGTCAAGAGGAACTTATCGGGGCAAAGGAAGCTCTTAGTTGGGCAGCCCGGACATACTTAGTAGCCGCATTATCTGCTCTCGCTTCGTTAATTTATTATCTTGGTATTGGAAAAAAAGATTAAATTTGCGGAACGATCGACTGTTTAAAAAAACAACAACGGTATGATCACTCATCCGTTGTTTGTCTTTTAAATAATAGTCTTTCTTAAGTGTCGCAAACTTGGTACAAAGGTATTGTATGTTTTTAATTGAAGTGTCCTAAATACATTTTTTTATTTGGAAATTTAGTCCCAAATAGTGTCTCAGATGCAAATTTTTGTCCCAATATTTGTTCACAACTAATTTTTTTTATAGATTTGTAAAAGATTTTAGAAATTAATATGGCAACTAAACTTATTGTTCTCTTCGCTTTATTAGCTTGCTGTCTAATATTTTTTTTAGGGTTGACACATATAATTTATGCAAAAGGAAATTATGTTAGGACAGCCTTCGGTATATTTACAAGCATAGTCTCCATACTTGTTTTATCTTTATCATTCTCCTATATTACTTTAATTAATGACCCGGATGTGAGTATCACTCCCTATCTATTAGATGTTGACTATTTAATGTTGTTTTTACCCGGAGCCATTTTTCTAACATCCCTCCCCACAATTTCTATACATAAATTATCCTTTAAGGTTAAAACTATCATCCTGACCACTCCAATTCTTCTCTGTTTAATTATATTTATAATATTTAAACAGGTTACTATAACTCCATTAATGACGCTCCACTCTTTATCTGGTAACATCAATTTAATTTTATCGAATTCTAATCACCCGGATGTGCTTATTAGGTTTATATTATTGGTACTTTGTGGAATAATCCCTATTTTTCAATTATTCTACCCGCTGATGTGTAACCCCGAAAAAATGATCAGAAAACCGAGTAAAAATTATTATATTATTTCAGCTTTAATTATAATCTGTATTATTCTCTTTTGGGGATACTCTCTAAGAATACCATATACTTTAATCATTTTCCCCCCCTATTTTCTCTCATTGCTTCTTGTTATATCATTACTACTCCTTAAGAGATATACCTTGATGACTGATGCCCCATTAATTAGAAGCCACTTAAAAAACGATATCTCCTCCATCTCAGAGACTGATTCCCAAAAAGACAAAGAAGTTTATTTAATTTGGCAGAGGCTCGAAAAGATAATGGAGTTGGAACTTACAAATCCTAAAATAAACCTTCAAGATATAGCTTTTAAGTTAGGGGTTAAAAAAGAATTGCTTGGATCTATAATAATTTTTTACGGGTATGTCGGCTTTAACGAGTATGTCAATATGACAAGATTAAAGCACTTTAAGGAGTTAGCTGCAAAGAATCCAAAGGATAAGATAGTTAATCTTTATGAAGCAGCCGGTTTTCAATCTAAATCCACTTTTTATAATTTTTTCCAATCAGTAGAAGGGATAACTCCAACAGAATATCTTATTAAACTTAATAAAAAGGAATAATGTCACACTTATGGTTCACTATCTCATTATCTGTAGCCTCATTAATAAGTGCTTTCCTTCTAATTAGAGGATTAATCTTCCTTGTCGAAAAACGATATGACCCTTATTTACGTTGGGGAGGAGTCTTTATGGTTATTATTGCACTTATTATATCATTAGAAGTTTATCTAGCCCTATCTAATATAGGCTTTTTCTATAACCCTAATACCATGGCTTTCAGTATTAGGCTCACATTGGAATGGCATATTATCGCGCTTTTAACCAGTATTTTATCTATAACAGCATTTCTTGGAAAACTAACCACCTTCCAAAAATATTTCTTTCCTCATGTTCTAATAATTTGCATTATCATTGCCATCTGTTATCACTACTTTTCAGGAGTTTACACTCCAATTTACTCTTTTTCAGATATAATTAACAATATTCGGGAGAAAGATATTCAGGTAAAACTTTTTCTTTTTCTTGTATCAATATTAAGTTGTTCCTATATACTTTTTGTACCTATTGTAAGGGCATTAATTAAAAAAGAGATAGAGAATACCATATGGATTAAGATTTACCTCACTCTTCTATTACCCACACCTATATTGTACACACTTCATGCTTTTGTAAATCCTATCCTTGGTTTCCCACTTGTTTTAATCTGTT